>CAZZLF010000015.1:0-13148 GCA_964654965.1 uncultured Bdellovibrio sp. | reverse complement strand
AATTATCCCGGATTAAAACCGTATATCTTTGGTCATATCGGAGATGGAAATTTACATGTGAATCTGATGAAGCCAGAATCCATGGAAGTTGCTGAGTTTCGCAAACTTTGTGCTCAAGCTGATGAAAATATGTTTGCCTGGATTCAAAAATTTGAAGGAAGTGTCTCTGCGGAACATGGGATTGGACTTTTAAAGAAGCACTTGCTGAAGTACACCCGTACAGAGGCTGAGATAGCGCTCATGAGGCAGATGAAGTCGGTATTTGACCCTCAGGGGCTGCTCAATCCGGGTAAAATTCTCTAATTCGCTCAACGATTTTAATTAAATACATCTTATTTAAAAAATAGTTGATTCCGGTGGTCGGGTCTGGTACCTTCATGCCCCATGAGAACGCATATCCAGATTTTAATGGCAATCTTAACCGTTTTTTCACTCTCTTCCTGTAAGCCTGGTGAATTGGAATTTGGGTACAGCATGAATCCAGTCGGTGTCCTTCATCGTGCTTTGACTGATTTAAAGGAAAACAACTTTGATGGAGATTGGATCCTTCTCTTCAATTCAAAACTAGTTTGTGAATACACTTCAGAAGAGGTCATTGCTCATTTGAAGAAAACCCTGGGGAATACTGATCTTCCTTCAAAAGCAGTGTCGATCCAAAGTCTGACCAAGGTTGCTGAAGGTAAAACCATTAAAGGTTATCGGGAAGTAATGGGAAAAGTACTTTCGGGCGAACGCTATCATGCAGTAATCCAGCGTGAGGCAACCCATAAGCCTATTTTCGATATCATGATGAGCTGCTTTACCGAATATTCATCGGGTCAAGAGCACCAATATTGTTTCATTACTGATCTGGTGAATCTTGAGAAGCCAACACCTCGTATTCCGGTGTGCGAATAATTAAAGCGTTTTTAAAAACTCCAGCAAATCTTTTTTATCTTCAGCGGTAAATCGCTCAACACCTTCTTTGGTGAAAATGCGTTCGTAATGACCTTGATTGGACATTCCCGGTAATCTCGTATCATAAAGATGTTCAGGGTCCTTTTTCCATTCGAACGGAATGTGATCCATATCCGGGTATCCCACACAATCCTGATCATAATCCCGCTCTGGATCGATTGCTTTTCCAGAAACATACATCACTGGACGTTCAGATGGTGGAGTCATCAGGGCACAAAGCGATGGAATTGAGTTGTTGTGAAAGTATGGATACCTTGCCCAAATCCCTTCCAGTGGTGGAGGTACATAACCTTTTTGTTCTTCAATCAGGATTCCGAAATTTTTTGAAAATTGAAGTGGGTTCAGATTTTGGGCAAGAGCCTGCATTCCGCGTCGTCTTCCGTCGTCAGTTCCCACGTCTTTGACTTTTTCAACATACTTCAGCTTGATCGTATCGATCAGCAAGGGGGCCGGCTTTCCCTGGTCCATGGATTCTTTCAATAGTCTTTCCCATTCAGAAGAAGAAACATCCCACCCCTTGGTGTATTCACCATGGCAGTTTGCGCAGGCCTGGGCATAGATCAAGCCGCCTCTTTTCGCGCGTTCCAGGTTGATTCGGTGTTCACCGATGAAGTCTTTCCATTTGGGAGGTTCAGTTGCGAAAACAGCAGTCGTTAGTTCCTCTACCACGTCATTGTTTTTGGAAAGCCATTCCAGCAATTCCGGAAGATCTACGCCTCTACCAATTTCATTCCAAAGAAAGTTGGTGAAAATCGGATTACCGGATAGAACACTTCCGTCAGAAAGCCAGTGTGTTTTGTATTTTACGTTCCACCAGACAGCCGGCTTGCTGTCAGACACCATTGAGTCAAAAATGGTTGCTCGGGGGTGGGTTGCATCGTATGTGGTTCGCTCCGCATTTTCAGTTGGAGCTCTTTTGGCAAGTGACAAAACGACTTGAGCAAGGGACGTGTCCAGGCCAAGAGCGACCGGTTTTTTGATTCCAACTGACTTCACATGATCTTTTGCCTCTTCGATCATTTTTTTCTCTGCTGGACTTGCAGCCGTGAGTACTGCGAATAGGTTGGGATTGATTTTTTCAAGAACCTCCTGGCCATGCTTGAAAAAAAGGTTTGCTCTTGGAAAACGATTGGTCATGCCAATTACCGGTTTTCCGAATAAGTTTGAAGAGTGGCAACCTGCACAGCTTAGGGTGAATCCGTCTGCACCGTCACGATGAACAATCGATACACCCATGGGATAGAGTTCGTTGGACTGAGGATCAGGTGGTGTCAGTCCAAGCCAATCCCAGAAGCCTTTGAAATCTGCAAATTCATCACTCAGGCTTAAAATAGCCTTCATGAAAAAGAAAAGCGGTTGTCCTGGTTTTGCGGAAAGTGTCTTGAGTGCTGGTTTGGCAGGAATCAAAATGCCAGTTGGAATGACCGGATAGTGAAGCGCATGGTTTTTTCCCTTTTCGATTTTTGAAGCCAGGGTTTTTTCATCCCACTGGTAAATGTTGGATCGACCGTTTGGAAAAACAACCGGGTCAATGGTTGCATTCGCCGACCAGTCTGGTTCGAGTGCAGATGCAGAAGAAGAGCAAAGGCTAAAAGCTATGAAAAAGACGGAAAAAATCACATTAAGCGGCGCAACAAGATGCATTAGAATCCCCCCGGAATCTTTCTGCAAATTTCCTCCTCTCAATCGGGAATGTCAATCTGGCTTTTTTGGTAATTTTGATACAAATTAAAAAATAAGAAACGGGGCACAAGCATGAGCATCTCTAAAATCGGTATAATCGTTAAACACCAAAATGATGATGCTGCCTCACTTTCGCTCGAAATTGCCGAATATCTTGAAGGACGGGGCTATCAGATTCTATTCTGTGATGAAAGTTCCGCCATTGTTCGTCGTTTTTCTCGTAAAAACAAATTCAAGATTGTTCAAAAAAAACATCTGGTATCCAAAGTGGATTTTATTGTGGTCTTTGGTGGTGATGGAACTTACTTGAGTGCGGCGCGTTTGATGAAGGAAAAGAGCATTCCTGTTCTTGGTGTCAACATGGGAACTCTTGGATTCCTCACAGAAGTCAAAAAAGAAGAGGTCTTTGATGCCTTGAGTTCGATTTTAAAATCAGGAAGACTCTCTTTTTCAGAACGAGTCATGCTTGAAGCCAAATTAATTCGAAAAGGTAAAGTCATCTTGAATGACCTGGTCGTAAACGATGTCGTGGTTTCAAAAGGTGCCATCGCCAGAATCATCGGTATCAAAATCAACATCGATGATCATTGGGCAAACACGGTTCGTGCTGATGGAATGATTGTGAGCACACCGACCGGCTCTACGGCCTATTCTCTTGCGGCAGGCGGTCCAATCGTTATGCCAAATCTTGCTTGCGTCACCATCACGCCGATCTGTCCTCATGGTCTTACTCAGCGTCCTCTCATTGTACCTGATTCTGTTAAGATTCAAATGATGGTTGAACATATGCCGGGACACGTATTCATCACTCTCGATGGTCAAAATATCATTGATCTGGAATTGGGTGATGTAATTGAAATCACTCGATTCAAAAAGCATAAACTCAAGGTAGTGAAGGCACCGAATCGCGATTATTTTTCTCTCTTACGTGAAAAACTTAACTTTGGGGGAAAGTAACCCACCTGTTTTTTTGAATTAACCATGAAGGAGTATTACTGATCATGCTTCAAACCATCAAAATCAAGAACTTTGCCCTGATTGAAAATGCCGAGATTCCCTTTGGGTCCGGACTCAACATCCTTTCCGGTGAAACCGGTGCGGGAAAATCCATTATTTTAAGCGCTATCTCTCTATTGTTGGGAGGGAGGGCAACAGCAGATGTGATTCGCAATGGATCGGATGAGGCAGTGGTTGAAGGTTTTTTTGATGTTGCCGATCTTCCTTGGATCAAATCGCGCCTGAAAGAAGTGGGAATTGATTCAGATGAATCTGAATTGTTGATCAAAAGAACGGTAAACCGAAATGGAAAAAACAGGGTTTTTATCAATGGAGAACTTGCGACTCTGAACATGCTTCAAGCCGTTTGTGATGATCTGGTTGACCTATGCGGACAAAACGAGCATCAGTCTCTTTTTAAGACCGGTGTGCAATTGGATTTGGTTGATCGATACAGTGAATTGCAGGAAGAGGCACATCAGGTTCAAAACCAATATTTTAAAACCATCACTCTTCGAGAGGAATGGGAAAATCTTAAAAGAAAAGAAGAAGAGCGAGTTCAGCGGTTGGAGTTCATTCGGTTTCAAATTCAGGAATTGAATGAGGCTGCATTGAGTCCCGGAGAAGATGAATCTCTTCAGCAGGAAAAGAAACTTCTTCAAACGCATGAACAGAGATTGTCCATTGCATCCCAAATTGAAACCGCACTCGATGGAGAGGAAGGAGCCCTTCAGTCCATCAAATTGGCGCTAGCAAAAGCAAAAAATCTCATTCAGATTGATCAAGGCATTCAAGAGTTGTTTGATTCATTGACCCGTTCTGTTGCTGAAGTGGAAGAGGCTTCCCGCCTGACTCGAATTTATCTTGGATCGGCTGAATTGAATCCAAACCGACTTGAGGAAGTTCAAGATCGTCTGAGCATGATCACGAATCTGAAACGAAAATATGGACAGACCATCGTCGAAATTATTTCTCATCATGAGAAGATGAAGAGTGAAATTGATCTTCTTGAAAATTTGAGCAGCCGTTTGGAAAATCTGGAAAACGAGTTCGAACAAGAAAAAGAGATCCTGAAGAAATCTGCCAAAAACTTGTTTTTAAAACGAAAGAAAAGTTCAGAATCTTTTTCAAAAGCGATCGTCAAAGAACTCAAGGAGCTCCGCATGGCCGATGCATCGGTCAGCGTGAATCTCGACTTTCTGGAAGACATTCAATCCTGGGGAGCCGATTCGTTAGGAACCGGAATCGCTTTTGAAGTGCAAACCAACCTCGGAGAAGACCGAAAGCAAATCCAGAAAATTGTTTCAGGAGGAGAGCTTTCCAGACTCATGCTCGCAATTCGAAGAGTGATTGCGGATAAAGGAGGGATAGGAGTCTATCTCTTTGATGAAATCGATGCAGGTTTGGGTGGTCAGACAGCCTTTACTGTCGGAAAAAAATTGAAATCCGTTGCGGCCTACAACCAGGTGATTTGCATTACGCACGTTCCTCAAGTGGCATGTTTTGCAGATCATCATCTTTCCATCAGCAAACATGTTTCTAAAGGTAGGACAGTCACTGAAGTGAAAGTACTTTCCACTGACGGACGTAAAGAAGAAATCGCCCGAATGTTAGGTTCAGAAAAACTGACTTCTGCAGCGATCAAAAATGCTAAAGATCTGATCGAGAGCGCTCGGCTCTAATCGGTGATTCAACGGTTTTCCGTTGAAATCACCTCAAACTTGCCTTTTTCCACTTTGATCAGGCTTAGAACCCTAGAGCAACGGTGGTCCTCTATTAAAAATTGGCCAGTAGCTCCTTGCACTTCCTTGGTTCCTTCGATGGTTTCTCTGAGTTGATCACGAGTTGAAGGTGCGCTTCTCATTGCATTGATCATCAGCGAGGCCGCATCAAAAGAGATCGCATCCAGTTCATTCGGAGCACTGTTATAGTTGTTGTTATAGAGATCAAAAAAAGCTTTCATATTCTCGTTCGCATTCAGAGTGTTAAAAGCGACCGGAAAAACAGCATCTTCCACTTGTTCCTGAGCACGTTGAATCAGCTGAGAAGAGTTCCAAGATGAAATTCCAACAAACTTCAGGTTTTTTGCATCTCGATAGGTGAATGTCGGAATGATTTGTCCGGCGATCTTGGCTTCATCGGCAATAAAGACCGCATCAAAATCGATGATAGGAGGAAGAGTATAGTATTGGGCCGTACGGGAAGTTTTACGGGTGATATTGAGTTCTTTTCTTTTTTCTTCGAGTGCTTTCAAATCATCTTTTCGTTTTTCAAGATTGGCAAGTCCAAGAATCCGATCCACAGGCTTTCGAAAATCGGTGAGATTTGGCTCATAAAACTCGAGATGATTGACTTCACCATTCTGCGCAAGCACTTCTTCCTTGAAGCTGTTAGCCATTTCTTCGCCAGGTTTATTGGACGGAGCAAGAATGGCAAACTTGTGATAGCCGAGTGAATTGACTGCGTAATGAACGAGTTGAGATGCTTGATCTTTATTGGAAACTGAACAAAAGAAAAGTTGAGAAGTTTGAGGACTTTGAATTTGAGCAAGCGTGATCATCGGAACCTGGTAATAAGCTGCTTTTTTGGCAAGTAACTCGATTCCTTTACTGATCACAGGTCCGATGATGCCGATCACCTGGTCTTCTTCCACTAGCTTTTGAAGGGCCTTTAATTGTGATTCTGCATTTTCTCCGCTATCACCGACCACGAGTTCATAATCTTGTGCGTTTGAATCTTTGGAATGCTGAAAGGCAAGTTCGACGGCTTTCTGGACTTTTTTTCCGAAACTTTCGTATTTTCCAGACATTGGAATCAGAAGTCCGATTTTTTTTCTGCTGACTCCTCCGGGGTACCCGTTTTCAGCGGAAATCTCGGAAGTTGAAGGGTCAGAACTTTGTGGAATTCCTTGATTCTCTGTATCCGGGTTGCTGGCAATTGGATTCTTCTTTTGTTGAGTGATCGCTTTCGCTACTTTGTCTTTCAAAGTCAGAACTTTTTTTTGTTGAGCAGGATCGATTGAGCTAAGGTCAATTGCGTTTAAGATTTCAAAACTTTCATTGAAAATTTCGGACCCATTCAACGCGGTTGCAAGGTTGTATTGATAGTATCCCCTAAATTCAGGAATCAGGTTCTCTTCAATCGCTTTTTTAAAGTTTTGAGCGGCAAAGTCGTATTTTTTCCCATTCAACGCAAGAAGACCCTTGAGATTCCAATATTCCGAACGCTCGCTATTGGAAATTTCAGAAGGATGAATGGACTCCATGATTGCGGTTGCGCCATGGATATCGTTTTTCTGAAAAAGTTTCTGAGCTTTGCCCACCAGACTTGGCTTGGTCGATTCAGAGCTTTGCAGTTCATTGGAGGTATGTTTCTTACGAATGGGTTCGGAAGAGCATCCTCCTAGAAAAATCAATGCTAGAAGCAGTAACGAAGTGAAGAAGGACTTTTGCATGAAATCATTCTAGCAAAAGCCATGAGTTTTTAATCAAAAATCCGCTTTACGCGTTCGAAAAAGCCATGATGCATCGGATGCGATTTGCCATCTTTCTCGAGTGCTTCAAATTTTCGAAGTATTTCCGATTGTTCGGAGCTGAGTTTGGAAGGGATTTCAACGATCACACGAACCAGTTGATCTCCTCGTCCACCACGCCCGAGATGAGGAAGGCCTTTGGACTTCAAGCGAAATACCTTGTGGGATTGTGTTCCAGATGGAATTTTCATTTCGACTTTACCATCGAGAGTCGGAACATTGATGGAAGCACCCAATGCAGCTTGAACAAAGGTGATTGGAACATCGCAAATCACTTCAGCGCCATCGCGACGAAAGAAATCATGTTCAAGAACATTGATGACAATGTAGAGATCGCCCGGAGGGCCGCCATGTTCTCCGGCCTCGCCTTCGTTTGAAAGTTTCAGACGCTGGCCGGTGTCGATGCCGGCAGGAATGGTCACTGAGAGTTGAGAATTCTTTTTGATCTTGCCTGCGCCACGACAAGTGCCACAAGGATTGGCGATGGTTTGACCTGTTCCATGGCAGTGCGTGCAAGGACGAGAAACTGCAAAAAAGCCTTGTTGAAAGGTAACTTCACCACGACCCTGACAAATTTTACAAGTTTCAGGTTGTGTTCCGGCTTTCGCTCCAGAACCATGACAGGTATCGCATTCAGAACGTTTGGAAACATTGATGACTTTTTCAACGCCCTGATAAGCCTCTTCAAAAGTGATGTCGACTTGAGTCTCAAGATCAGCTCCAGTGCGAGGACGGCGTCCGCCTCTTCGGCCACGACCTTGTCCACCTCCGAAAATATCGCCAAAGATATCCCCAAAAATGTCATTAATATTCCCGTCGAAGCCTCCACCGAATCCTCCGCCAAATGGACCTTGTCCACCACCCATGTTGTTGGCAGCGTGACCAAATTGGTCGTACATCTTGCGTTTCTTATCATCGGAAAGTGTTTCGTAAGCCTCATTGACTTCTTTGAATTTTTCCTCTGATTTTTTATCTCCCGGATTTTTGTCAGGATGGTACTGGATAGCCAACTTGCGGAACGCTTTTTTGATTTCGTCCGCACTTGCGCTTTTTTGAACGCCTAAGACTTCGTAATAATCTCTTTTGTCAGCCATGGGTATCTTCCGTTAAGAGGGTTGAAATACAAACGAGTTCCGATTGAATCAACCGGAACCCGTTTTAAAAATTATATTCAGATTATACTTGTTTGAAGTCCGCGTCGATCACGTCTTCATCTTTTTTACCAGCAGTTGCACCTGCAGCAGCTTCAGGACCAGCTCCTGCACCCATGTCCGGACCAGCGCCTTGAGCAGCACCGGTGTTCTTATAAAGCATTTCTGCCATTTTGTGAGATGCAGTGGAAAGGTCTTGAGTCGCTTTTTCAATCTCTGCAAGTTCGTTGCTGGTAGTGAATTTGCGAGCTTCAGTCAAAGCAGCTTCCACTTTAGTTTTTTCAGCAGCATCAATCTTGTCTCCGGCTTCTTTCATGCTTTTTTCAACAGAGTAGATCAAAGAATCGAGTTGGTTGCGAGCGTTGACGACTTGCTTGCGCTTTTCATCTTCAGCTTTGTGCTCTTCCGCTTCCCGTTGCATTTTTTTGATCTCTTCTTCAGTCAATCCACCAGAAGAGGTGATTTTGATCGATTGCTCTTTACCGGTGCCCAAATCTTTTGCACCGACGTGTACCAATCCGTTTGCATCGATGTCGAAGGTAACTTCGATCTGAGGCATTCCACGAGGAGCCGCTGGAATACCAACGAGGTCAAAGCGTCCTAGAGACTTATTGTGTTCAGCAAAATCACGCTCACCTTGAAGAACGTGAATGGTCACTGCAGTCTGATTGTCAGCAGCGGTAGAGAACACTTGGGATTTCTTGGAAGGAATGGTGGTGTTTTTCTCGATCAATTTGGTGAACACTCCGCCCATGGTTTCGATACCCAAAGAAAGAGGGGTAACGTCGAGAAGGAGAACGTCTTTCACGTCACCTTTCAAAACTCCACCTTGAATGGCAGCTCCAACCGCAACCACTTCATCCGGGTTTACGCCTTTGCTTGGTTCTTTACCGAAAATTTCCTTCACTTTTGTCTGTACGCGAGGCATGCGGGTCATACCACCGACCAAAATCACTTCATCGATCTTGTCTTTGGTGAGTCCTGCGTCTTTCAATGCGATTTCGCAAGGAGCAGCAAGTGCCTGAATCAGAGAATCTACCAATTGCTCGAGTTTTGCGCGAGAAAGTTTCATGTTCATGTGCTTAGGACCACTTGCGTCTGCAGTGATGAACGGAAGGTTGATATCGGTCTCAGCCATGGAAGAAAGTTCGTGCTTCGCTTTTTCAGCAGCTTCTTTCAAACGTTGAAGAGCCATTTTGTCGTTGCGAAGGTCGATGCCGCTTTCTTTTTTGAATTCGTCGCACATCCAGTCGATGATTTTCTGGTCGAAGTTACCGCCGCCGAGGAAAGTATCACCGTTAGTCGCTTTTACTTCAAATACGCCATCACCGAGTTCCAGGATGGATACGTCGAAGGTACCACCACCCAAGTCGAATACAGCAATCGTCATGTTCTGGCCTTTTTTATCAAGTCCATAAGCAAGTGCGGCTGCGGTAGGTTCGTTAATGATGCGTTTTACATCGAGACCAGCAATGCGCCCAGCGTCTTTAGTAGCTTGTCTTTGAGCATCGTTAAAATAAGCAGGTACGGTGATCACCGCTTCTGTTACTGGTTCACCGAGATAGTCTTCAGCGGTTTTCTTCATTTTTTGAAGAACCATCGCCGAAATTTCCTGTGGAGCATAGTCGCGATCTGCCACTTTTACCCAAGCATCACCGTTTTTCGCTTCTACAACTTTGAACGGAGCCACTTTAGTGAACTCAGTTGTTTCTTTGGAAGTGAATTTGCGACCAATCAATCGCTTAGCTTCGAAAACAGTTTTGTCAGGGTTAGTAACCGCTTGGCGTTTTGCTGCTTGTCCTACCACCTTTTCACCGCTGGCCAGAAAGCCAACGATAGAAGGAGTGGTGTTTGCGCCTTCCGCGTTTGCAATTACTTTTGGTTCGCCGCCCTCAAGAACGGATACGCAAGAGTTGGTAGTTCCCAAGTCGATTCCAATGATTTTACCCATACTGTTTTTTCTCCTTATGTTTAACTTTTGGCGTTGAGTGACGTTCTCGCTGCCTTGATATCTTTTATGGTTCTGGTTTTGGCTTTGTCAAATGAGCCTATGAAAATATGTTCTTACCCGATTTTTCAGGGGTAGGGGTGGCAGAGCCTGTGCTCAACATGACACGACTAGCTCGTAAAAGACGACCGTGCAGGGTGTAGCCTTTTTGATGTTCCTGGATAATGGTTCCAGCCGGCTGGTCACTAGGGATTTGGCCCACGGCTTCGTGAAGCTCGGGGTTAAAAGATTGTCCCAATGCAGGAATTTCAGAAACGCCCTGTTTAGCCAAAGTAGAGGTAAATTGTTGGCTGACCATCTTCAAGCCGCTAATCAGGTTTGGATCTGATTCTGGTTTTGCAAATTGAAGGGCTCGATCAAAATTATCAAGCACTTGAAGCAAATCACCCGCAATGTTTTCCCAGCCATATTTCATGGCATCTTGGCGTTCCTTGAACGCTCTTTTTTTGAAATTTTCAAAGTCAGCGTACAGATATTTGTACTTGTCTTCTGCAGCAGCCAATTTTTCAGAAAGTACTGCTTCAGCAGATTTTTCCGGAGTGGTTTCAGGTGAGGTTTTAGAATCCACTTTTTCAGTGTTTTCGATATTTTGCGAGTTTTCTGACATAGGTATCTGAAACTATGGGTTCAGTTCTCCATTTGTCAAATGATGGTTGCTGTTTTTTTGGTCTGTTTCAGTCAATGGATTAACTTAAGGTTTTTACGATAGCGTCTGAAAGAGCAAACCCCCGCGGAGTCGCTCGAAGGATTTGGGTGTGGTTGGGGTGGGTCTCCAATAAGCCTTCGTTGATCAAGAGGAGTGCTTTTTTCTTTTGTGACTCGAGGGTTAACCAATCGCTGGGAAAGCCTTCGTCTAGACGAATAGCGAGCATCCATTTTTCCAAATCAATTTGATCAGCATTCAGGGTTTCGGTCCATTCTACGGGGAGCGTAGTTTTTTCCAGAAGGGTGCGTGCATATTGATGTAGGGAAGAGAAGTTTTTGAAGCGCGATTGATCCTTCGAAGAGTAAGAATGCGCCGAAGGGCCGAATCCCAAGTAAGATCCGCCCTTCCAGTACACCAGATTGTGACGGGCACGCAGGTCATGGCGAGCAAAGTTCGAGATCTCGTAATGACGGAATCCTTTTTCACGCATGAATTCATCAATCAGTAAAAGATGCTTCAGTTGCTCGTCCTCGTTGGGCAAATCACGATACATCTTGTGATGGGGAGGCAAGGTGAGCAGGTAAATGCTCAAATGCGTGATTGGAAAACTCGTGAGCTTTTCCATGTGCGAGCGAAGATCATCGAGTGATTGTCCCGGAACTCCGCAGAGCAGATCGGTTGAAACATTGGTGAATCCCGCCTCAAAAACTGTGTTCAATGCGCGAAGTGCATGTTGTTCATCATGCACGCGCCCCAAAATGGAGAGGTGTTCATTCTTCAAGCTCTGTACACCCATGCTTACGCGGTTGATGCCGATTGCGCGGTATTCTTTAAACTGATCAAGGGAGATCGAGGAAGGGTTGGCTTCCATGGTCCATTCGGTGCCGTCGTTCTGTTTCAATGCTGTATATTTAAAAAGTTCACTGAAGATTCGCTTCATTGAATCAGGCGGGGTCATGCTCGGAGTTCCGCCCCCGAGAAAAATGGTGTCGAGTTCTGGTGCGAGAACTCCCGACTTTCCACGTAGTTCAATTTCGCGAATGAGCGATTGTTCAAAAGTAGAAGCATCATTCTCGCCGGTTCTTTCACGGCCAATCGAATAAAAGTCACAATAGTGGCACTTCGATTCACAAAAAGGAAAATGCAGATATAAGGATGCATATTGGCCTGGGGACCCGGGGTTCATGGGGGCAGAGTAGCGGGAGGCCGAATCGCTGTCAAAAAAATGATCTTTAGGGAGTGTGCCGATTGTGGCAATGGCGGGTGCAAAAAAGCAACTACAGGAGCACTGTCAAAAAAATGCCCTGTTTTTTCGGTAAAAACATCAAAAAATCATTTGGGCATCGTCACCAATGCTGGTTACACTAAGAGGTAGGTACCTAAGCCTGAAAAGGATTTCAGGATTGTTAACAGTGAAGCTGAGGAGCTTACTCACATGATTAAAAAGAGCACGATGCTTGTTTTGACCTTATTCACTTCCATTCTTTTCCAATCCCCATTTGTTTTTGCTGAAACCGGAAACAATCTTGCCGATTTGATCGACAAATCTTGTCGTGATGCCATGAATCTGGAAGTTGGCGAGTATTGCAAGGATGAGGACGGAAGAATTTCGGTGGTCACTTCGAACAAAGACAAAGAAGGTTTGTTTAGGAAAAGGGGTAAAACCACTGTTAAACACCGTCATTTGGAACCTGAAGAATTAGCAGCGTTTGTCCGTGGACATCAAAGTGCCATTTCAAAAGGCGGCCTTCAGTGTGATGGAGACGGCAGTAGTAACTGCGTATGTGCCAAGAAAAATCTGAGTGATTGTGACGGAAAATCAGGAAAAGACGTAGTGGTCATTACGAGTGGTCAGAATAACAATGGTAATTCTGGAAACAACTCGGGAAATAATTCCGGCAATAATTCCGGAAGCAATTCAGGGAATAATTCCGATAATGACGATGATGATTCTAATCGTGCCAGAAATCCAAAAACAAAAGTGATTGTGATTGATGGTAACGGTAAAAGAAAAGGTGGGGGTAGAGGTGGTGATCGTACCATTTCGATCGATATCCGTGCGCAAGCTGCGATGGATTATGATGATCTCGTGAGCTGGTGTCATGATCTTCCAGATCTAATTGATGATCGTGATGCAGATTACAACTCTGCAGTCGACAATTTAAACGATATCAA
>CAZZLF010000014.1:0-13716 GCA_964654965.1 uncultured Bdellovibrio sp. | reverse complement strand
GAATTATATAGGGGTTGGAAACTCGGCCTGATTCAGCATCAGGCCGGGTTTCTGACCACACTCATTCAATTGTTCTGATTTAAGTGTTTGTAATTATTGTTTTTAAAAATATACTAATTTACTCAACATTTTTGATGCGAATCGTTAAATGTTAACTTATACTCATTTTTGAGGGCGCAAAAAAGTCCTGATTCTGGATAAAAGTCAGACTCGCGCCAACATAGGTTCGGCAAAAATGGCTAAAGGGACCAAATTAGTATGGGCTTACGAATTAGTACGAATATAGCGGCCATGTCCGCTCAAAGAAATCTTGGCATTCAATCTTTAGAACAATCCAAGAATTTCAGCAGACTCGGTTCAGGAAATAGAATTGTCACTGCAGGTGACGATGCTGCCGGGTTATCGATCAGTGAAAATCTCAGAGCTCAAGTCCGATCACTCAAACAAGCAGAGCGAAACGCCAACGACGGAATCTCTTTTGTTCAAGTTGCGGAGGGCGGCCTTTCCGAAGTTGGAAATATTCTGATTCGATTACGCGAACTTTCAGTTCAAGCGTCATCTGACACGATCGGAGATCACGAACGGGAATTCATCGATAAAGAATACCAAAGTTTAAAAACTGAGATCGATCGAATCGCCAATTCCACAAATTTCAACGGAACTCCTCTTTTGAATGGCCAGGCCAAAAAAGATGTACTCGAGTTTCAAGTGGGTTCCAGAAACAACGATGCAGACCGTATTCAATTTAAAGTAAACGAATACGATGTGCGTACCGACAAAATTGGAATCAGCAATATCAGTGCTCTCACGATTGATGATGCACGAGATTCGATGGACAAAATTGATGAAGCCATTACTTTAGTGACCGGTACTCGCGCGGGCATGGGTGCCATGCAAAACAAACTTCAATCGACGGTGAATACGATTGGCATCGCTAAAGAAAATCTTTCTGCTGCGAAGTCACGAGTCAGTGATGCAGACATTGCTGAAGAAGCGACCGTCATGACTCAAAAAATGATTCTGCAACAAGCTGGTGCTGCGGTTCTCGCTCAAGCAAATCAATCTCCGCAAGTTGCGCTGAAACTACTCTAAGTTTCAGTTGCCTAAACAAAAAAATCAATTCAGCTTTTCATCTTTAATAGACTGAGAAATCGCATTCTTTGCCGATAACTCAAGACCACTGACATGATCGAGAAAACGGATTGCATCGTTTTTGAGTTGAGAAAGATCTCCTGCAAAAGTATTCATGGTATGCGATTTTGAGTATTGGACATTCGATGGCGTATCATAAAGCACATTACTAAACCGAGTAGAAACGCCTCGGAAACCTTCGATCACATTTCCAAAAAATCCGATTTCATATTGAATCACTTGGCCGTTTTTCTCGATATAGAAAAGACGACAATCACTTTTTCCGCTAAAAAAATGAGGTTTACCCTCCGGAATTTGATCCAGTAATTCTGGTCTCATTTTCAGCATCTTTAAAGCAGCGATTTCAACGTTGAATCTCTTTTTGAGGTGGGATTCGAAATCAAAATCTCTTTTCTGATATTGAAATGCCAGAACATCAGCTTCAGATCGCTTAAGAATCATGGGTACGGAATACCGCTGACCTTCCAATTCTACCACTCCGGTCATCAAACTTTCA
The DNA here is from genome assembly GCA_964654965.1 of uncultured Bdellovibrio sp. GTDB lineage: Bacteria > Bdellovibrionota > UBA1018 > UBA1018 > CAIMNF01 > CAIMNF01. Next base: position 12,068 of record CAZZLF010000014.1, on the reverse strand, counting down.
GGTTGAGGATTGAAATCAGTGATCGATGTTCGATTAACAGCAATTCCGCTAATGGACATATTCTTGATGCCGAACCTAACCAATTGATGGTTAATTTCAAAATAGCAATGAACATCAGAAACAACTTCAGAATTTAAGCGGGGTTCACGATCAACCCAACGGTGAACCACCAGAGGCGCCTCTTGTTCTTTTCCGCTGCCAGATACTAAATCCTTCAGTTTTTTTCCAAATTTAGAAAACATAATTGAATTTCCCTATTCCCTGATCTGATCGGTATTTCGATCAGGCACAAAACGAAAAAGTGAATCAGCGAGCTGATTCGTCAACTTAATTTCTTTCAGTTGAATCGTCGTTTCGTTTCCACTGAGATGGATCAGCATGACCTTTTCAATTTTCTTAGTATCCGGGTTAATCGTGACTTCGGCTGACTTCACGTCACCGGCAGATCCTGAAGCTGGTTTCAACAAATAGACATTTGGCTTTTTCACTTCAATTTCAGCCTTCATTTTTGAATAATTGAAATCACCACTCAACAATGCGTTAAGAAATCGAGTTTGGACCTGGGCGCTTTTCTTGATAATGACCTGACCTCGGTCACCTTTTTCAAAAGGAGGTGTATAAAACCAGAAATATTTTCCATCACTCACGAGAATATTCTGATCTGGCGAAAGGGTTTCCCAACGAAGTTTATTCGGGTGCTTGATCCAGATTCGCCCCTGAGCTTTCTTGTTCGATTTGGTGGACTTGATCAAAACCGACTGCTCAAACTCAGCAAGAATTCCCGCTGACTTTTTATATTCCTTTTGGACTTCTTCCAAAAGTGCAGGCATGGCCGCAAACGATGAAACGCTTGATGCCAGACTAAGTAAAGTTACGGAAATCAGTTTACTGCAGCTGAATGGAAACCATTCTTGAAACACCTGGTTCCTCCATCGTTACACCGTAAAGCGTATCATTCAATTCCATCGTCTTCTTATTGTGAGTGACCAGAATGAATTGGGACTTCACCGACATTTCGCGCACCAACGCATTGAATTTACCAATATTGGAATCATCCAGTGGTGCATCCACCTCATCGAGAATACAGAATGGTGAAGGTTTCACCATAAAAATGGCAAAGATCAACGAGAGCGCGGTCAACGCTTTTTCACCACCGGAAAGAAGCGTCATATTTGAAATCTTTTTCCCTGGAGGTTGCGCAAGAATCTCAACCCCTGCCTCAAGAATATCGGTTGAACCTTCTGGGTAAACCAAAGTCAAAGAAGCCTGACCACCGCCGAAGATGATCGGGAACAATTTTTCAAACCGGGTTGAAATTGCTTCAAATGCTTTCTGGAAGCGTTCTTCTGAGGTCTTGTTAATATGTTCAATCGCTTCATTGAGGTTTTGAATAGAAGTCTCAAGATCAAGTTTTTCCTTGTAAAGATACTCATGACGCTTCTGCATGTCTTCGTATTCTTCTACAGCCATGGTATTGACTTCACCCAGTCGGCGAATGCGATCGCGAAGCTGCTCTACTTCTTCATGAAGATTTTTTTCGTCTGCTTCCGACATTTCGAGAGTGACGATCGGATCATTCATTTCTTCTTGAATTTGAGCACCCGCAGTTTGCTCCAGACAACCCACTCCGTACTTTTCTTCCATGTTCTGTTTCAAGTGATTCAATTCAGACATGGCTCTTTCGAGATCGATCGAGAACTGGTTCAACACCTGGTTCTTTTCATCTCCCATTTTATGAAGTTCACGGGTCCGCTCCATGTTCAAGGTCACGGCTTGATTGAATTGCTCGAGTCGGTCGCGAATCACAGAAAGCTCTTCACGTTTCTGACTGAGCGAACGGGTAAGAACAATGATGGATTCTTCGTGTTCCATATCCCCACCGGAATACTGGTGACGATCCTGGTGGAAGGTTTCAAGCAATCGATCCACTTCTCCATAACGGCGTTCACGATCCTGAAGATAGCGCTGTTCGGTTTCAAGTTCTTTTGAAAGGGAGTTCTTACGTTCCTTTTCTCCTGCTTCTTGAATCTTCAGCGTCTGACATTCATTCTCAGCATTTCGAAGAACATCATATTTTCCAGAGAGCTCTTCTTCATGTTTCTTGATCCAAACCTCTAGATCGTTTCGCTGGGTTGAGATTTCAATCAAGGAATGTTCCAGCTCCTTGATTTTTGTATTCGATTCGAGAATTTGTTGATTCAACGTCTCGCGATCACTCATCAAGCGAGCAAGATTTCGCTCAAATTCAGACGTTTTACGTTCGATTTGGGCTTTTTCTTTTTCAAGAGTTCCTGTTTCAATCTCAAGGTCAGAAAGGGAAGATTGAAGGTTTCGACTGTCAGTGGAAAGAGTTTCAACTGCTTCTGTCAATTTGGTTACTTGCGACTCGGCCTGCTGATTTTCCGTTTCTGCAGCTTCAACCTGAATTTTGAGTTCTCCAATGATGCGTTTACGAGCGAGAATGGAACCAGCCTGATCGCTCTCTGCACTTCCACCGAAAAGAACTCCCTGTTTTGCATCAAACCAAATACCGTTCTTCGTAACAAAACTAATGCCTTCAGCTTGATAAGTTTTAATGTCTCCTTCGTTTGGAACTTCCTCTAGAACCTCAACTGAGGAAACGAGACATTCGAGAAGCTGATGAATGATTTTCGAGCTCTCCGCACTTTGATTGGCAGGTGTGATGAATTTTACGAACTTACGCAAAGGATTGTAGTTCGCGAGTTCTTTTAATTCGAGCTGAGGAACGGTGATTTGAATCGCCGCACTTCCTTCTTGGTTTTCGCGAAGAAAATGAAGAGCCGCAAAAGCTGTTTCAGAGTCTTGAGCATACAGACGCTCAAATGCATGACCGAGTACTGCTTCAACCGCTTGATCATAGCCGGTTTCAACCTCGATAAAGTCAGAAAGCACCGAGAAAGTCTTTCCTTGAGACCCTGCCCAATCCAAGACTTTTTTAGGACCATTCGCCATTCCTTCACGGGATTTTTCAAGATCTTCGAGAGACTTAAGGCGGGATCCCAGTGAAGCCAATTTCTTCATCGACTGATCGCGGTTTTGGCGAGAAAGCTTGAATTCTTCTTCGGTTGTTTTCAGTTTTTCTCTTAAAGAAGAAAGCGTTTCGCGAAGCTGGTCGCGAGCAGCTGTTTTTTCTTCGAGTTTGGCAAGAAGTTCGGTTTTTTCCTCGATGATTGTTGCAGACTGAAGTTTCAATTCTTCTTCTTGCTCAACCAGTCGAGAAATCTGCTGTTCCGTTCCCTGAATACGTTCTTTCAATGCCGCAATTTGCGAGTAACTGGAAGATGAAGTTTGAGTCAATTCAACAAACTGACGGCGCTTAGCCTCTGCTTCTCTTTTTTCTGAATCATGTTCATCACGCAGCTGATTCACTTCTCGATTCAATTCTTCCGTACGTGCAGATAGGACCGCAACTTTTTCATCTAGTCCTTCGAAATCCTCGCGCTTGATGGCGATGGATTCGCGGTACTGGGACAACTCTTCTTCAATTTGTTCTTTTTCAGTATTCAATTGAACCAATTGGCGATTCAAATCTTCCTGACGCTGACGAGAAAGATTCAAGGCACTTTGATGATGCGCAAGATCTGCAGCAAACTTTTCCACTTCACTTTGAACTTGTTCCTGAATTTTGGAATCGTTCAATTGAAGTACACGCTGGGATTCCAAATCCGTTTCACATTGTGAAAGCTCAGCCTTCAAGCCTGCAAGCAAATGCTCCATGGCCTGACGCTCATCCAGAATTTTGTGAATCTGGCGCTGAAGAACAATGTTTTTACGGCGCCCCCAAGTGGTCTCTTTTTCCAAAAGCTCAGAACGATATTCCTTATATTTGCGGGCCTTTTGAGCTTGGCGCTCGAGAGAAGCCATTGAGCGATCAATCTCCGCGAGAACATCGTTGAGACGCAAAAGATTTGCATTCGCACCTTCCAATTTTTTGAGCGACTCTTTCTTGCGTTGTTTATATTTGGCGATTCCGGCAGCATCTTCAATCAGAAGACGGCGCTCTTCCGGTTTGGAATTCACTACCTTTCCGATTTGCCCCTGTTCAATCACGGAATAACCCTTGGCACCCACTCCGGTATCCAGGAAAAACTCTTGGATGTCTTTCAGTCGAGCTTGAACACCATTGATGAAATATTCTCCTTCACCAGTTGCGCGATAAACCCTTCTCGTGACTGAAATTTCTTTTTTGATGATCGGAAGATTTTCTTCTGTAACTGCGCCCTCACCAATTTTATCGGTGTCGACTGTTTCTTGTTCCATGACCAGAGTAGCTTCCGCCATTCCAAGCGGTGAATATCTACTACTGCCTTTGAAAATAATGTCGTCTGATCCGCTGGAGCGAATGTGTTTGTAGGACTGTTCTCCCATTACCCAGAAAAAAGCATCAACGATGTTGGATTTTCCCGAACCATTCGGGCCTACAATACCAGTAATTGGTCGATCGAAATGAATCACTGTTTTATCTTTGAATGACTTAAAACCCTGAATTTCCAGGCGTTTGATGCGCATGCTCTTATCCCCCGATTTACCAAAACTAGACGTGTTAAGATTTTGACATCGAGGTGGCATCTTTACAAATAAAAAAAGGGCCTGGTTTAGAAACCAGGCCCGCAGTGTCAATACGACTTCTGTTTGGGGGTTGTGGAGTCAGATCATCGCCTAAATGTATTTTTTTGGCTCCCTGCCCTAAAATAACCCTTTTTTTATTATTTGTTTTTTAAGCAATCCGCCGCAACTATCCGGAACAGCCGGTACCAGACATCGCAGTTCATAGGGTTCACCGATATCTCGTGACTTCTCCTATGCTGGAGCTAGCGTGGGGGCCCCGCGTTGTGGACTAGATGCTTTTCATCCTTTGCGTTCTGAGCCAGCGCACTTTCGGCTATCTCTCTCATACGCCCTCCGTATATATATAAATGTTAAGACACCCAACCTTTTTGGTCAACTTACTTTTTCAAAGAAAGTTGTTTATTTTTTTAGTCAATAATTCCAACATGTTAAATATGAATCACCTGACGATCGTCATTCCGGCTTTTAACGAGGAAACACGCCTTCCGCGCACATTTCAATTGTTAAAAGATGCTATCCAAGAGGGAGTTTTTTCGAGTGTAAAACTCCATGAAATTCTGGTGATCGATGATGGCTCAAAAGACCAAACTCGTTCCGTTTGTGAAAAACACTACTCTTTCATGGATGGACTGCGATGCATCCCGATCCAACCCAATCAAGGTAAGGGAAATGCCATTCACGTAGGAATAAAAGAAGCTGGCGGTGATTGGATCCTCATTGCTGATGCTGATTCGGCGACACCTTGGGATCAATTTCAAAAACTATGGCAACGCTCTCAAACCGATCAAAGCAATATTGCGATGGGTTCAAGAGACTTACCCGAAAGCCAAGTTCGAACCAAACAATCTTGGATCCGTGAGAACATGGGAAAAATATTCAACTTGATTGTTCGACTCATCACTAGACTTCCCTATAGAGACACCCAATGCGGCTTCAAACTCATCGAAAAAAAACGAGTGATACCTTTTTTAAATCTACTTCAGACAAAACGTTTTGCCTGGGATGTGGAATTGCTGATGTTCGCTCGAAAAAACAAACTCAAAATCTCAGAAGTTCCCGTAACATGGGAACATCAGGAAGCCAGCAGAGTGCATCCGATTCGCGATGCCAGCGAAATGCTGATCCGGGTGATTGAAATGAGAATTCGAATTTGAAAAAATCATCTTTATTCACCTCGCTTTCGCTTCTCTTCATTGGCGCTCTTTGGATCTATTCCCTATTTCATGTTCCAACTTTTGATCTCGACGAATCCCTATATCGTCGAGTTGCGGAAGAAATGAAATGGAATCAGGACTATTGGCATCCGATTTGGGATGGAAAACCCCTGAACCACAAGCCACCGATCTTTTACTGGTTGATTGTTATTTTTAGTCGCATTTTTGATGGTGCTCAAACGGGTGTTTCGATTCTGTCGGCAAGGCTTCCTAGCCTTCTTTCCACCATTGGCATCCTTTTTTCAATCGCTTGGTTTCAACGCAAACCCGAAGAAACTAAACTGAGCGCCTTGACCAATACCACTTTGATCTGGGGCTGCACTTTTTTTCCACTCATCACCTCATGTGCCGTAATTTTCGATCCATTACAGACGCTGGCTTTGATGCCAAGCTTGCTGATTCCCCACCGCGCATTTTCCAAGAATGAGTCCCTTCAAATAAAAGATTATTTTTGGATTTCGGTTAGCATGATCCTCGCCACGGCAATCAAGGGTCTGACCGGCTTGATTATTCCGACTCTGGCGATTGCTTTGCACTCACTTGTTTTTGACTACCGAAAAATTGTTCGAGCAGGATTTCAATTTTTGATTTGGGCTTTTCTACCTGCAGTGGTGGTTTGTGCAAGTTATTTTTGGTTTCTCGATCATCAAATCGGACGAGCATTCACCGAAGAATTTTTTCTAGTTCATCACTTTGGTCGTGGAACTCAGGCCATGGAAGCTCATCATGGACCTTTTTATTATTACATTTTAATCGTATTATTCGGTGGAGGCTTGCTCATACCGCTTCTCGCATATTTCATGCCCCGGGTTTCATTCACTTATAAAAAATGGGGATATCCTCTCTCTTTTGCCATTTCAACTTTGTTGTTCTTTAGTCTTTCTGCTACGAAGCTACCCCATTATTCCTGGCCAATCTGGCCAGCCTTGGTTCTTCAGTTTTTGATTTTGATCCGTTTACCATCGAAACGTGAATTTCTATCGCAACAAAACGTTTGGAATTTTTTTTCCATCCCCATCGCCATTCTCGGTGCAGGATTGTTTTACTTGATCTTGAACTACGAACGGTTTCCGGCAATTCAGATCGATGATGGTGAGTTATTTTTATTGAGTGCAGGAGCTACCCTATGCCTGCTTCTTCCTTTCTTTCTTCGAAAATTCACTCGTCAACCAGAATACGTATCCTTTTTCATGTCTATGATTGCGTTGCTGATCACCATTCCAGCATCATCGATTGTTGAAAAAGCAATGGTGAGTCCATTTCACGAAGCGGTGATGGAACTCAAAAAAAGAAATCCTGGTCCTCAAGACAAATTGAGATATGCAGGCCCGATGAGCGCATCCCTAAGCCTTGCCATTGGACAAGAAATTGATCATCACTATTTTCATAACCGAAGTGAAAGTAATGATGACTACCGCTACCTTTTGGTGATTCAGTCAAAAAAACAGGAGTGCGCGAATGATCGACATCAGATCATTTTTGAAAACAAATCACTCGTCCTGTGTGAGAAAAAATAAAAAAGGCGCTGACTCTGGAGAGCCAACGCCTCAACAAATTTTAATTAAATAACAATTAGGTGAAATCGCGATCCATTACGGTTTTACGACCTTCGCGTTTTGCATTTTCAATTGCTTGGTCACACATTTCACGAATCTTATCAGAAAGAACATCTGTCACTGCTGCAGATGTATTCATGTCCGCCTTGGAACGGATGTAACCTTTCAATTTGGATGCGACTACCAAAATTTCTTTTTCTGAACCTTGTTCCGACATAAAAACTCCTTATTTTTTTAAAATTTTTTGAATACTTCTTAATTTAGAAAACTAGCTTCACGGATCGGGGCATTCGTTTCAACATAAAAAATAAAAAAAATGGGCCTGATCCAAGTGGGGTTGGTTCAAGCCCGAAAACATGCCTTGGGGGGGTTAGGGGGGGTCGGCACGCTTACTCATTATAATGCAATGCGTATGCCATGTGCTCATCTTATTGATTTTATTTGGCTTTGCTCAATTCACCCTTCTCAGGGCATTTATATTTTATACATTATTTGTATATTAATTATACAAGTGAAAAACCACTCACATCTTTTGCTCTATCAAAAGCGACCCCGTGCCGCTTCGCCTCAAAGAACATTTAAAAGAATTCTGTGAATTTGCTATTTTTACATATTTTATATTTAAATCAGATTGACGATTTTTCTTCAAACCGGTAGCCTTCGGCCATGATTTTCAATCGTAGCAGCGCTTTTCCTGTCCGAAGTTTTGCCCTCATTGCCCTTTCACTTTTTAGCGCCTGCAAGGAACCGGTTAAAGTATCATTCATTCTCACGAATGATATTCACGGACATCTCGAAGGCGAAACCATGAAAGATGGCGTTCAAATTGGAGGCATGTCTGTTCTTGGATCCATCGTGAATGAAATCAAAAATCACGAAGAATATCAAAAGAGCAAAGCCGCCCTTTTTGTATTGGATTCAGGCGATCAATTTCAAGGCACATTAACGAGCAATTACAATGAAGGACAGGCCGTCATCGAATCCATGAATGCAGTTGGGTACGATGCTGCTGTACCAGGAAATCATGATTACGACTTCGGTCCTACCGGATGGCTTTATGACAAGGTAACAAAGAATCAAACCTCGGATAATCCACGCGAAGTGATCGAGAATCTTTCTCAAACCGCAAATTTTCCACTACTTTCCGCTAATACTTATCTTAAGAATTCAATTCATTTAAACGGCAGTCGCTCTACCATCGAACTCGATTCACAGTGCCGGCTGAAGTCGGCAACACCAGCACAAAAACTCGATTTTCAGAATGCCGAACATCCTTCGTTTTTAAAACCTTACGTGATTTTAAAGAAAGCAGGCGTCAGAGTTGCCTTGATCGGACTCGACAATCACGCAACGGCATCCACAACGACCATCGAAAATGTAGCCGACCTTTGTTTTCGAGACGAAGTGGAAACTTATTTAGAGATTCGAAAGTCGCTCGAAGGAAAAGCCGACGTTTTCGTGCTCATGATGCATAACGGGAATTCCGATCGAAACGCCGAGGCTTCGGAAATCGTAAAAGAGATTAACGAACAATATCCAAACGGTGTTCATCTTGCAGCTGCCGGACATACCCACTTCATCCACAATGCCGATGTCAATGGTGTTCGCGTGATTCAAAACGGCGCAAACAATCAACATTTTGGTCGTGTAGATCTCATTTTTGATCCCAATACTAAAAAAGTTTTTCCAAATGTAACTCAAAGCAAGGCAGGCATTCCCATCAGTGCCACCACCTGTGAAGAAGAAAACAACCCATTCTGTAAAGAACTGGATCTCCCCCTGGAACCAAATGTGGACATCGAACTCATCATTCAAGATGCCAAAAAACTTGTGGAACCGATTGCAAATCGAGTACTGGGTGAAGCTTCTGATAAAATCTATCGAAGCCGTACCGATGAAAGCCCTATGAGCAATGCCCTGACTGATGCCCTTCGCGATGCTGGCCAAACGCAAATTGCCTTGATGAATACAGGCGGCATTCGTTCAGACTTTGATGCCGGAACCATTACTTATGAAAAACTTTTTGAAGTTCTACCATTTTCGAACATGGCCGTTGTCATGAAATCGATGGAATGGAAAACCTTGAAAAAAGTTCTCTCCAAATCAGTGACCACTTGCGGGCGCTTCGGGGCGCTCATGCAGAGTGGACTCAAAATTCAATTCATCCGAAATTGCTCTAAAGATTCAGATTTGGACCCTGTTGCCAGATTGGTACGGGTAGAAACAGTCGGAGGAAAAACCCTCTATGATGAAAATACTGGATTCGAAATAGCCGAAACAGAAACCTTCTCGGTCACTACCCTCGATTTTCTTGCCTCGGGTGGAAGTGGTTTCGGCGATTTAAGCGAAGCAAAAGTTTCTTCTGTTCTTGGTATTGCCCGGGAAATGATCGCGGATTCCATGGAAAAAGCAAAACCGAAACTACTGAAAAAAACAGACTCCCGTTTTGTCAATATTGCTAAAATTCAATAAAAAGGCCCGCTGGAATCCAGCGAGCCTTTTCCATTATAAATTATTTTAGATTAGTAAATCGAAGGTAGAGGAAGCATGAACGAAGCTTCATCTTTCGAAGTATTTCTCAAAGGAAGTGATGAAACATCGTTGATCTGAACGCGTGCAGTCTGCAACGCCTGGTCCAATTGCATGGACAGGGATAATTTTGCAGCCATGATTGCGCGATCCGTGTTCACGATTCCTCCTGAATGAACCATCCCCTTCAGGAAGTCTTTGAGATCCGCAGTATCCATCAAGATTTTCTTCAAATCACTGTTGGAGAGATTCGGATTTTGATCAATGAGCAATCCTGCGATGTTTGCAACAAACGGAGAAGCCTGAGATGTACCGCTGACGGTTAACATCTGGTTGCCTGGAATCGAAGACTCGATTCCTACTCCAGGAGCTGCAACATCCACCATCTTTTCACCGTAATTCGAGAAGCTCGCCAACTTCTGGTAACCCAGAGTCGCTGCAACCGTGAGCGTGTTATCCATTTTCACGTTGGCAGGAGAAGTTGGGAATTGATCATTGTTCATTCCGTCGTTTCCTGCTGCAATAACGAACAAGGTGCTCGGTGCTGCTGCCGGCATAGCCTTAGAAGCATCCACTGCTGCATTGACGAAGAAAGCAGAATAAAGATCAAGCTCAGCTTCCGTCGGCTCACGGCGAAGCGCAAGTTTCAGCAAGGTTGGCATGATCATCTTCTTCACCGCGTGGGTGCTGGTTCCGAAGGAGCAGTTTGCCACTCTAGCCTTATTTTTTCCGACATATTGACCGATGGTAATCAGTGATTTGGATTGTTGGGCAGCTAGTCCCTTCAAGGCCATCTTGATGACAGCATCAATTTTCGGATCAATGCCTTCGTGATGAAGCTGTTCAAGACTCGCGTTGAAGAACTCCGTAAAGAGCTTTTGGCGAGCATTGACCGGAGGCTTGGTTGGAATGATCTTCAGAACCATGATTTCAGCCAGCTCAGCATTTTTTGCTGCAATTCCAGCCACGTGGGTTCCGTGAACGAAATTTCCAAACACGCCAAGTTCTGAAATCAGCTTTTCGTTATCACGAGCAGCTTTCATCCATTCGCGGTCCGCATCTGTTCCTTCACCCTTCATCAGGCGGGTTTGAACTTCAAAAAACTTGAAAACATCCGGAGAAAACTTCCCCACCAAGGTCTTGTCATAGAGCTTATTGTTGTTTTCAGCGAAATTCCAACCATGAACGTCATCGATGTATCCGTTATCATCATTATCAACGGCATCATCAATGTCTTTCGGGTTAAACCACTTTTTATCTTTCAATAAAGAGTGAGAAAGATCGGTACCTGAATCAATGATGGCGATTTTTGCCGCAAGTGCGGATCCATTCATCATCAATGAGCCAACAGTTAATACAGAGAGTAGATATTTGAAATTCATGATACCCCTCCTGAATTAGCGATAGATCGCAGCTCTTAAGTCTTCAGCAGTCAGATAGTGAAGCTGGCTTTGAGATACGAAGTAAGATTTGTTGGTTTGATTGAAGATCCAGTCTGAAATCGGAGGAGCAATATAACGTCCCATTGCAAACTTCAGCTTTTCTGCAGCTGGTTGGCAAACTTTTTTCAAGTCAGGTTGTTCAGATTTTGCTGCAAAATAGTTACATGCCAGCAAAGATCCATAAAAGGTAACGATGTTCGCAAATGGAATGAAGTGTTTGCGATACTCAATTCGATTATCAGTATCGGATTTCTGCCATGCACCTTTTGGATGGAACACAACCGGTACTGCAAAGTTGATGGTACGAATGTCTTCTACAACCGGAAGACTGTAGATGACGGTTCCATATTTGTCGGCAAGCTGAGTGAGGAACTCTTCCAATTGTGGAATATATGGATCGTGGTCGCCCAAATCACGCCATTGAACTGTATTAAAAGCATTTTCACCTTCAGCCCAAACGTTTTCCAGTTGAACAGCCATTTCTTCGTCCTGCATTGTATTGCGAAGATCATTGGCAAGAAGTGAAACGGCTCCGCCCATGGAATCATGAGTGATTTGTGTGAAGTCTTTCGTTTCAAGCGCGGTTACGATTTGATTGCGCATTTGAAGTGCGGCATTGATGGCACCCAACTCGCCTTGGAATCCTTCCGCTTTGGCGATGGATGAGAATTGCAATTGAACCATTGCAGTAATGAACAAAACTAGAGCTTTCATGTTGTTACCCCCTTTTTTGACGT
>CAZZLF010000013.1:0-13838 GCA_964654965.1 uncultured Bdellovibrio sp. | reverse complement strand
GGTAGAAGATTGCCTTACCAATAATGTGAAATATCAGATCACCATTGCAACTGATCACACCAATTTTGAAGAAGTTCAAAAAATTTCTGAAAATTTTCCCAGCGTGTTTCACACCATCGGGGTTCATCCCCATGAGGCTTCCTTGGTCACTCCTGAAATTCTTCAACAGATGAAAACCTTTCTCAAGCATCCCAAATGTGTGGCGGTAGGAGAAATTGGTTTGGATTATTATTACGATCATTCAGATCGGACGAAACAAAGAACCGAATGTGCCTCTCAACTCAATCTGGCAATCGAGGCTCAAAAACCGGTTGTGATCCACTCTCGAGATGGTGAAGATGATCTCTTGTCCTTGTTGACTGATTACACCAAGAGCATGAAAGGTAGCTATTCCCCTGGAGTCATTCACTGTTTTTCAGGTACGGAACAATTCGCTCAGTCTTGCATTGATCTCGGTTTTTACATTTCACTTTCAGGAATCTTTACCTTCAAGAATTCCGAATCACTTCGGGAAATGGTGAAGCGTTTTCCGATCGAACGGCTCATGGTTGAAACGGATGCGCCTTTTTTGGCTCCGGTGCCGATGAGAGGTAAAAAATGCGAACCTGCCATGGTCAAACACACTGCTCTCAAACTGGCAGAAGTTCTCGGAATCTCATTTGATGAACTTGCTTTGATCACCAGCCAAAATGCAATCCGGTGTTTTCAGCTTCCCGTCACCTGACTCAGCCAACGCCGACTCTGCGCTTGGCGTCATGGGAATGGCCCAGCCTGGCATCGGAAAACCCATCGCTACCAGACTAAAAATGTAAAAAATGTTTTTCATGAACAACCCCCTCGGTTCCTTCCATCATGAGCAACACACATACCAATTCAAAACGCCTTTCCATTCTAATACAACCGGTGAAGGGACAATATGACACTTGATCAGGTGTGAAAATTTTACCCTTTTTACGAAGCAATCCAGCGCAAAATAGATGATAATTCAAATCATGATCTTGTTTCCTATGAGTTTATTCTTTTTTGAACCCCATTGGTCCCAAGCAGAAGAATGCACGACAACCCGTGAATTCATCACGACGCTTGAATTTCTCAGAAATGATGCCGACTTTAAAATGAAGGAAGCGGACGCTCAAGATCTCGCTTTTCAAGTTTCTTCCGGTTGTACCGGGTCAGCCAAACGGTTTATTCGCGTTGCAAAAATACTGACCAAGGCTGGTTCAAACCGTAAGAACGCCTCCGAGACGGCCCTTCAATTTTCTAACGGAACCGATTCACAAACCGACGCATTTATCAGTTCATTCCGAGTATTAATCGCAGAAGACTCTCTCGACATGGATTTTCAGAATTCAGTTAAAATCGCCCTTTCACTCTCCAAAGAATTTCAGGGAGATTTAAAAAATGTTCAATCCGACTTTGAAAAAATAGCCCGATTCTGCTCGGACACCACCAGACTCGCACTTCCAAGAAACATCTGCGGAACATTTGCTGCAAAAGTTGCTCAATCCGGAGCGAAATGGGAATCAGGGGTATCGGAGTCATTCATCAAAGCCTACGAGTTTTTAAAGTCAGAAGAGGGGCCTTCCTTGACTAACGCTGAGTCCGTAAAATTGGCTGAAAAAATAGTCTCCCTCGGACCAATAGCAAAAGATAATTTCACTCAAGGATTTCAATACGCTTTTTCCAAATCAGGTCTGAATCTCAACCGAGACCAATCCATTCAGTTTGCGATGAAAATGGCAGCGATCAGTGATGATGTTAAAACGCCATTGAAAGGGAAAGCGCTGGAGAAAACCTCCCCGAAAAGCAAGGGTCTTTGAGAATACCGACTCCCGCTACTGGAGCATAAATGCGCTTTTTATAATCCTGTTGTCGACTATCCAACTCATCCCAACGATGAGAAAAAATCAGAGGAGTTAAAGAAGCAACTGCAGCTCCGATTCCAAAATATAGACTTGCTCCTTCTGACTTTGATGAGCTGGCAACCAAAATACCTGAAAACAAATTTGTTGCGAATGACATCCACTTTAATTTTCTAGCCAAAGATCCAGCCCTTGAAATCGCTTCTTCTGCTCTTCTTTCCCGCAACAATTGTTCGCGCGTTGTTTTAGAAGGCAAGGGACGAATTTCTGCGACAGCTGACGTGTAAAAATCCTGTTGATTGAGAATTCCATAAGTCACGCCCATCCACGCTAGACCCACGCCCAGAGCAACATAGGGAACAGCTTTATTTTGATTACTATTCACATTGTGCGCATCCTGATTGGGGCCTTCAATGAGTTCAGCGGTTCCGGCAATGAAAGTCGCCGTTGCAGGGATCATGAGTGGAAGATGATTTTTCCATGCTGAATCCGATTCATGAACACTCTCTGCAATCACTTGTTCAGTTGCTCTGGGAACAACGGAAAGCTCGGGGTATTCAAAATTCAATTCAGCAGCGACCCCTGTGGTCTTTATTGAAAATAAAGTGACTGCTAAAAATAAAATTAATCCGGATTTCATTTTCGATGTCATCATATAGATTGATGATAGCAGTAAAAATGAAGTCATAGATATAAAGGAAGAGTATGAAAACATCCGTTAATTTTTTGGCGCTAATCCTGTTTTTTGTTGCTCCATTCACTTTGGCAGAAAACCATGTCGCCACCATCACCCAACTACAGGGTGAAATCCAAATTTATTCCAATCCCTCTTCCAAACCCTTGAAGGATCCATCAGCGAAATCCGGTAATATTGTTCTATTTGAGAATCAATATTACACCCTGAAGAATGCGAAAATTGGAGACACCGTCAATAATGGAAATATTTTACGAGCCCGCCCCGGATCACATGCTCATGTGATCTTTGATAATGGTGATCAGATCCATATTGGCCCGGGAAGTTCCTATCGAATTCAATGGGACCAATCACTTGAAAAAAAACTCAAGATTGACCTGATGTATGGTCGATTACGCGGAATCATCTCCAAAGAAGGGCCAAGGCAAAAAGCCATCATCAAGACCAAATCTGCAACCATGGGTGTTCGAGGTACCGATTTTTTCATTGCCGATTCCGGACCCAATGGAGAAACAGAAATCAGTGTACTTCGTGGCGAAGTGGAAGTGACCAGCGAATCGACCCAAAAAACATTGCCATTAAAAACTGGAATGTCAGCAAAAATTTTGGAAAAAGCGGAAATCGAATTACGTGAAACCACCAAAGAAGACCTGAAAGGAATCCAAATCGCCTCAACTTCGACCGGAGGTGAAAAATCTACGAACAAAAAAAACGTTGAGCTGGAAAAAAAGGCACTTGCAGTAACCCTACAGGATATCAAACTTTATCAACCTGAAATCTATGAGAAGATTTCCTCTGATCCAAAAAATCTGCAAAATTTGAATGACCTCAACTCCAATGCGGTCAGCTTGAACGTGGTCAACGCACCGAGTGCTCCAGCAAAAAGGTCCAAACCAAATATCACCGAGCTGAAAGATACGGATGATCAGAAGGTTTATGAAAAATACTTTAAAATGAATGAATAACTCAGGTGAGATGAGATAGCAGAATCCCTGTAGCGACAGATACATTTAACGAAGTCACTCCGCCTCCGGAAGCTGGAATCGTGCACATCATGTCACAAGATTCTTCCGTGAGTCGTCGGATTCCTTTTTCTTCATTACCAATCACCAGTAACCAACCGCGGTCACGATCTACTTTTTTTACGGATTGTTTTGCATGTTCGCTCGTTCCCAGAATCCAAAGGCCCGATTCCTTCGCTTTTTCAAAAGCCCTTTGCAGATTGATCACCGGAACAAACGGGACAGATTCGACGCCGCCACATGAAATATCATATACAACCGAAGTCATCGGAGCCGATCGTTCAGTCGTCATCAAGATGCCTTTGACGCCAAAAAATGCAGCAGATCGAAAAATCGCCCCAATATTTTGCGGATCTTGCAGGCAATCCAAAGCCAACCACACTCCTCGACTTTGATCATTCACATCCGCAAACAAGTTCTCGATGGATAAGCCCGATTTTGGACGAATGGAAGCGCCATGTCCGCTTTCTCTTCCTCCAATGTTGTTTTTAAAATGACTTCGCTCCCGTCGACCCGCTGAACGGTCTATCGGAGCAGAGTCTGTAACTTTAATGCGATTTTTTTGAGCAAGATCAATAATCGTTTCCCACACTCCATCGAAGTCATCTCTTGGTGCGCTGACTTGAAGGACATCCTTTGGACGACGCTTGAGTGCTTCCAGAATACTATGGGGATTTTTCACAAATACTTCATGTTCAGACATTGATTTATTCCTCAGGAAAGATCTTTCAGGATCTGTTCAGCTATTTTACGCGGATTTTTAGATTGTGTGATCGGGCGCCCTACAACGATGGCTGTTGCACCGGCTTTTGCCGCTTCTTGGGGAGTCATGACTCTAGCTTGGTCATCCACATCAAATGTTTCAGGACGAATGCCGGGAACCACCACTTCAAGCTCAGGATATTTTGCTTTTACTTCATTCACCTCATGAGAAGAACACACTAGTCCATGCACAGCTGGATGATCATTAGCCAAAATTGCATAATGCATGACGGAATCATGAATAGAACGACCGGCACCGAGTTTGGCAATTGCAGATAAATTTGAAATCCATTCCTCCTCTTGAAAAGAGGTCAGCACACTTACTCCCAAAATTTTCAGACGGGAATTTTTTGGCATTTTTTCATGAATTTCTTCCAACATCTTCTTTCCACCGCTCAAATGAATCGTGGTAAATTCCACTCCCATTTTATCGATTTCGATTAGCGTTTTTACAACTGTGTTTGGAATGTCATGCAACTTGAGATCGAGAAAAATCCGTTTACCCTCTGAAACCAATTTTTTCACCAAAGCTGGTCCTGTAGCAGTAAAAAGCTCGAGACCAACCTTGAAGACAACTGGCAGTCCATCGAGATTGGATATTATTTTCTCGGCATCTTCAACATTGTTGAAATCAAGTGCCACAATCAATTCAGTATTAGAAACCATGAACTCAGTATGATCTCGCAAAAATCGCGATGACATTCCCTTCTTTTTTTCCAGTTTTGAAACAAGGTTTTGATGTTTTCACTGGTTCATCATTTTCATCTAGCAAGAAGCAACGAAGGGTTGCTTTGGTTTCGGTTTTAATAGCTGCTTCGGCTTCGCGATCCAATCCCCATGGAACACGATAAAATCCGCCCTTTTCTTCGAGCATGGTCTTGAAGGTGTCGTAGCTGTCGACATCGTGAGTATGCTCTTCACGATGTGCACGGGCTTTTTCGAGCAGCTCTTTTTGCATCAACTTGAGCTCAGAGCAGATTTTCGCCGGCAATTCGACAAGAGGAATGAATTCTTTCACTCCTTTATCCCGACGAGTGAATACAGCTTGCTGTTTCTCGAGATCGCGTGGACCCAATTCAATCCGAACCGGTATCCCGATGAGTTCATACTCATGGAATTTCCAGCCAGCTTGCTTGGTATCGTCTTTGTCGACCTGAACCGTAAGTCGATAAAGCATATTGCTCGTTTCCGCACACTCCTTGATCTGCGCCGCAAGCTTGTCTGCCGCTTCATAAACCGCAGGTGCCATATTCGCTTTCGGGACGATCGGAACAATCACCACATGCGTATCAGCAAGCATCGGAGGAAGCACCAAGCCTTTGTCATCGGAATGGGTCATGATCATTCCACCGATCAGACGGGTAGAAACTCCCCAGCTGGTTTGATAAACGTGTTTTTGCTTACCGTCTTTGTCGAGGAACTGAGTGTCGAACGCTTTCGCAAAATTGTCGCTCAGGTTGTGAGACGTTCCGGCTTGCAACGCCTTCCCGTCTTGCATCATCGCTTCGATGGTGAACGTGCGAAGCGCTCCTGCGAATTTTTCAGAATCTGATTTTCTTCCTGCAATCACTGGCATGGCCAAAACGTTTTCAGCAAATTCCTGATACATTTTCAGCATTTTTCGAGTGAAAAGTTCTGCTTCTTCCAGAGTGGCATGACAGGTGTGACCCTCTTGCCACAAAAACTCAGTTGTTCTTAAAAAAAGTCGAGTCCGCATTTCCCAACGGACTACATTGGCCCACTGATTGATCAAAAGAGGAAGATCGCGGTAACTTTGAACCCATTTGGCAAACATAGAATTGATGATGGTTTCAGAAGTAGGACGAACGACCAGTCGCTCTTCCAAATCTTTTGCTCCTGCATAAGTCACTACGGCAACCTCAGGGGCAAATCCTTCCACGTGTTCTGCTTCTTTGGTCAAAAAACTTTCCGGAATAAACATCGGGAAATAGGCGTTACGCACTCCCGCATCCTTGATTCGTCGGTTCATTTCCTGTTGAATCCGTTCCCAAATGGAATAACCATTCGGACGAATGACCATGCAACCTTTTACGGGACTGTAATCTGCCAATTTCGCCTGAAGTACGACGTCTTGATACCACTGCGGAAAGTCTTCTGTACGGGGGGTGATTTTTTCTGCCATGCCCGATAGAATAGTATGATATTCTGTGCCACGAAAGAGAAAAAACGAGAAAAAATGGCCGAAAAACTCGCTGAAAAACCCTCTGAAAAAAAACAAGAAAGCAGGAAAAGGAAACGCGAACGCGCCCTGATTATTGCTTTATCTGTAATTTTTGCAGTGCTGACCAGCGTTGAGTTTAGATTGACCAAACTTTCATCGACCCTGCCCTTCGTCAACTCGATCTTTTTCTTCGGTCTGATCAATTTTAACATCATTATCCTGATTGCCCTGATCTGGTTGATCTTTAAGAACGTAGGGAAGCTCTTTTTCGAGCGCCGCAGTCGAATGTTGGGTGCCAGACTCAAAACCAAACTGGTTGTCGCATTCATCGGTTTTTCGATCATTCCCACACTTACGCTCTTTTTAATTTCCTCGCTTTATATCAATCAAAGTTTCGATAAGTGGTTCTCGCTTAAAATTCTCGACACTTTTCAATCATCCCTTGAAATATCAAACCTTTATTATAAAAACGCCGAAAACACTTCCTCCCACTTTGCAGAACTGATCGCCAAAGAGATTCCTTCCAAGGCTAAAATCAAGAACTTTAATATTGAACAGTACCGCTCTCTCTATGCTTTGAATGCGGTTGAAGTCTATTTCGATCCTCTGACGTCTCCGATCATGGTTCAGGATCCCGAATCGAAAATCAACAACCCCAATGTCTATACTCGACTCACCCAAGATCGATTGCAGCAATGCTTCCGCGGCTCCCGTTTTTCTTTTATTCAAAACATGGGATACGCCGACTTGGTTCGCTCCTGCGTTCCCATCCAAGACTATACGTCGGGAAAAGTTCGTGCTGTTGTAGTGGTCGACACTCTTATTCCTGTAAATCTGACCGCAAAGGCGGGACAAATCGCCCATTCTGCCCGTGATTACAAAGACATTAATCCATTGAAATATCCGATCAAAACCACCTATTTCAGCATTTTGATCCTCATTACACTGATGATTATTTTCTCAGAAATCTGGCTCGGGCTTTTTCTTGCCCGGCAGTTAACCGTACCCGTCGAAAGTCTCGTGAAAGCAGCAAAAGAAGTGGGAAGAGGAAGACTGGATATTTCAATTGAAAAGGTGGGCAATGATGAAATTTCGATTCTCGTCGAAAGCTTCAATAAAATGACCGCCGACCTGAAAGAAAATCAATCCCATCTTCGTCAGCGCACCCAGCAGCTGGAAGCAATTCTTTCAAATATCGCAACCGGAGTCTTATTGATTGATCAACATGGAAATGTCCTGACCCTAAACAATTCCGCAAAACAACTCTTGAACTTGAGTTCGACCAATATCGATTACTTCGATCGTTCAATGAATGATGTATTTACTCGAGAAGATCACCAGGCTCTTCTTTACGCACTCAATGCGGGATTGAATGACCTTCCACAAACTGAACGTGAACAATCCTGGTCGGCAAGAATCAATGGTGAGGTGAAAAACCTGAACGCGATTGCCACTCCATTAAAAGAAAACGGGGTGATCTGGGGAGCAGTGGCTGTTCTCGAGGATCTTACCATGATTGTAAAGGGACAACGCGAAGTTGCCTGGAGAGAAGTTGCCAAGCGGATTGCCCATGAAATTAAAAATCCACTGACTCCGATCAAGCTTTCCGCCCAAAGAATACAGCGTCGACTTCGCGAGCTTTCCGGGCGGGATGGACAGCTGGTTCAAGAATGCACGAGTGTCATCATTCAACATACCGATGAACTCAAAGAAATGGTCAATGAGTTTTCAAACTTTGCAAGACTTCCCGAAATATCGCCACAACCGACCCAGTTGAACGAAGTCATTCAAGAATCAATGGCACTTTATTTGACCGCTCATCCTGAAATTCATTTTATTACGAACCTCGAGACTCGACTTCCATTGATTAATCTGGACCGAGATCAGATTAAGCGAGTCATGCTCAACCTCATTGAAAATGCAATTGGTGCGATCAAATTAGGAACTAAAACCGGACCCGGAAGAATTCAGATCGGAACTCATTACAATGAGAAACTGGAGATGGCTGCCATCACCATCAAGGACAACGGGCCAGGGATGACAGCAGAAACCCAAGAGCGCATGTTTGAACCTTATTTTTCAACGAAAAAAGAAGGAACAGGACTTGGTCTGGCGATTGTTAAACGCATCATCAATGATCACGGTGGGTATATTCGCGTGACTTCACAACCGGGAGAAGGATGCACCTTTTACATTGAACTGCCCATAAAAAGGGTTAAGCTGGTTTCATGAGACGATCGATCCTGATAATTGATGACGAAGCATCGATCCGCCTATCTCTATCCGGTGCGCTGAGTGATGAAGGCTACCGCGTTGCAAGCGCTCCCAGTGCATCCCAGGCAATTGAAATCATCAGAAAAGACAATCCTGATCTCATTCTCATGGACATCTGGATGCCGGATATCGATGGATTGACCGCGCTGAATGAAATCAAAAATCAGGGTATCGAAATTCCAATCATCATGATGTCCGGACATGGAACCATCGAAACTGCTGTCAAAGCCACCAAACTTGGCGCATTCGACTTTGTTGAAAAACCGATTGAGCTCGATCGGTTACTGGTTCTCATCCGCAATGCTCTTTCAGCCAAGGATTTGATTCAAGAAAACCAGGCACTTCGAAAACAAATCACTAATCGAAAACTCTTGATCGGTGAATCCACCTCCATTCTTCAAATCAAGGAATTGATCAAGAGAGTTGCTCCAACATCGGGCTCTGTTTTAATCACCGGAGAAAACGGAACCGGAAAAGAAGTAGTCGCGCAAATGATCCATTCTTTATCTTCGCGATTCAAGAAACCATTTATTGAAGTGAATTGTGCTGCCATTCCGGAAGAGTTGATCGAAAGCGAATTATTTGGACACGAAAAAGGCTCTTTCACCGGCGCTCTTCAAATGAGGAGAGGACGATTTGATCTCGCTGATCACGGTACTTTATTCCTGGATGAAATCGGCGATATGAGTCTCAAAACTCAGGCTAAGATTTTACGAATCCTTCAAGAGCAAAAATTTGAGAGGGTTGGCGGACATGAAACCCACTTGGTCGATGTACGGGTGATAGCCGCTACCAACAAAGAATTGAAGCAGGAAATCGGCAAAGGACATTTCCGAGAAGATTTATACTTCCGCCTGAACGTCGTTCGCATCCACCTTCCACCTTTACGCGAAAGAAAAGGCGATGTTGAGATTCTCGCTCACCATTTTCTGAAGGAATTTTCGACACTTCACCAGAAGAAACCAAGGGTTTTCAGCAAAGAATCGATCGATCTTCTCAATACTTATTCCTGGCCAGGGAATATACGTGAACTGAAAAACTTGATTGAACGACTGGTCATTCTTCAATCCCCTGAAGAAGAAAAAAATCCGATTTCTATCGATGAATTAAAAGTTCACCTGAATGAAGAAAAAAGGATTACCGATTCCGAAAGTCCTGAAGCTCCTCGCAGCGCAGTTGCACTGACCACAGGCATGAGCTTAAAAGATGCTAAAGCTGATTTTGAACGCGAATATATCGTTCAAGCCTTAAAAGACAACGGATGGAACATTACCAAGACCGCTCAGGCACTTGGAATTGAAAGAAGCTACCTTCATCGACGCATCAATTCTTTTGGAATTGAAATCGACGAAGATTAGTAGGCCCAAAACCACCAGTCTCAGGCCCTACCATTTCAGTGATGAGATTTTAAATTCCGTAAATTTCGCCGTATTTCTTGCGTGCGTAATCCATGAAATAAGAAAACTTCAAGCCAGACCCACTCACTCGGGTCAAAATTTCTTCGGAATTATATTTTCTTCCATAAACATGGATGTTTTCGCGCAACCACTTCAGTGCAGGTCCAAAATTACCTTTTTCAACCTGTTGATCGAGATCCGGAATAGCTTTCATCATTGCCGCTTTCAATTGAGCTGCATAGAAACTACCGAGTGAATAGGTGGGAAAGTATCCAATGCCACCAAAACTCCAGTGCACATCTTGAAGGCATCCATCTGCATCCGAAGCGGGTTTAATTCCGAGATATTCCTCATAACGACTGTTCCAAAATGCAGGAATATCCTTCACCTGAAGAGATCCCTCGATCAATGACTTTTCGATGAGGTAACGAATGTAAATGTGGGCATGATACGTAAGCTCATCCGCTTCTACGCGAATGAGAGAAGGCTCCACGAGATTCACACCATGGTAAAACTCTTCGGCTGTTACATTACCCAAACTTTCTGGGAATTCTTTTTGTAATTCTTTAAAGTGTCCCAACCAGAACGGCTTGGAGCGGGTAATATTATTCTCCCAAAAACGGGATTGGGATTCATGAAATGCCATTGAAAGTGCAGACCCCATTGGAAGACCATAATGATCTTTCATCGGAAGCCCTTGTTCATACAAAGCATGTCCCGCCTCATGAGTAGCAGCAAAAAACATTTCATTGTAATGATTTTCGCTTGCGCGGATGGTGATCCGCACATCACCCGGAGCAAATGTCGTGCAGAATGGGTGTGGAGCAAAGTCTGCCCTTCCCGCATCAAAATCATAGCCCATTTTTCGAATGACTTTTTCTGAAAATTCCCACTGTTTCTTTTTATCAAATGAACGATAAATAAAATCAGATCGAACTTTTTTTGCAGAAAGAACCTTTTTCAAAAATGGAAAAAGCTCATTTTTGACATCGTTGAATACTTCATCCATTTTTTCAACGGTCAAACCTGGCTCATATTCATCCATCAAGGCGTTATAGGCATGTTTTTCGTAACCCAGGATTTCTGCTTCTTTTCGCTTTAACTCAACAATTTTCTCCAAGAGCGGACTAAAGATGCTGAAATCATTTTTGGTTCTGGCTTCATGCCAGAAATTGAACCCACTGGCTGTGGCCTTTGCTAATTCTTCTACAAATGAAACAGGATATTTTTTCTTTTTCGCATAGTCTTTCCGGATTAAAAGAAGATTGATCTTCTGCTCTTCCGTCAAATCCTCTTTCAGAGCCTCTTCGATCAATTTTCCGGTTTCATCTGAAACAAAGTATTCATGTGCCATGGTTTGCAGAGTTGCAATCTGCTGAGCTCGAAACTCTCCGCCTTTTTTAGGCATATAAGTTTCCTGGTCCCAAGCCAGCACCGCTCCGGCGCTGGTTAAATCCGTGACCTTTGCGATTTGTTTTTTCAATTGTTCATATTTGCTTGAATTCATCTCAACCTCTCTTTGGTTTATTCTTCATCCATGTATGGGTACAAAACTGTTTTCGGTGGAACAAAATTCTCCTTAATGGTGCGCATGCTCATCCAGCGAGTCAGGTTCAGCGCACTACCCGCTTTGTCATTCGTTCCGGAACGACGGGCACCACCAAACGGTTGCTGACCCACGACTGCACCGGTGGGTTTATCATTTAAATAAAGATTTCCTGCTGAATGTCTCAGTATTTCCATTGCCTGATTCATTGCTAGACGGTCCTGAGAAATGATTGCACCGGTCAAAGCGTACGGGGATGTTTCAGAGCAAACTTTCAACATTTCAGTAAACTTTGAATCTTCGTAAACATAAATGGTCAAAATAGGACCAAAAATTTCTTCACACATGGTTTGAGATTTCGGATCGGTAGTCTGAATCACTGTCGGCTTGATGAACCAACCCTTGCTGTTGTCGCACTCACCGCCGGTCAAGATTTTCACCTTGGAATCAACTTTTGCACGATCAATGTATCCCTTGATCTTGTTAAATGCCCGCTCGTCAATCACGGCAGTGATCATGTTTCTAAAGTCAGCAACACTGCCCATCTTGAGCGCTTCGATTTCTGAAATCAATTTAGGCTGCAGTTTCGACCAAATTGATGCAGGAATGTAGGCACGTGAAGCTGCTGAACATTTCTGTCCTTGATATTCGAATGCTCCGCGAATGAGCGCTACATTGAGAACATCAAGATCAGCAGAAGGATGCGCAAACACGAAGTCCTTTCCACCAGTCTCCCCCACGATACGAGGGTAAGTTTTATAGTTTTCAATGTTCGCACCGATCGTTTTTTGAATGTGATTGAACGTCGCACTCGAACCCGTGAAATGAACTCCGGCCAAATCGGGATGGGAAAGGCACACCTCACCCGCTAACGGACCAAGCGCAGGAACAAAGTTGATCACACCCGCAGGCAGTCCCGATTCGATGAACAATTTCATGGTGTAGTATGCGGCTAAACATTGCTGCTCAGAAGGTTTCCACACAACTGTATTTCCAACCATCGCCGGAGCGGATGGAAGATTGCCCGCAATGGCAGTGAAATTGAACGGAGTCACCGCAAAGATGAATCCTTCCATCGGGCGGTAATCGACGGAATTATGAATGCCGGAAACACTCAAGGGTTGGTCTGACAAAATCTTTTCGTAAAAGGAGGCGTTAAAACGAAAGAAGTCGATCATCTCGCATGCAGAATCCACTTCCGCCTGGAATGCGTTCTTGGACTGCCCATGCATAGTAGCTGCATTCAAGATGTTGCGCCAAGGCCCTGCGAGCAGATCTGCAGCTTTTAGAAAAATTTTCGCGCGTTCAGACCAAGCCAGCGATTCCCACTCCTGCTTCGCTTTGAGTGAAGCATCGATCGCCATCTTTAACTCTTCTTTGCCCGCCAAATGCACACGGGCAATCACATGCTGATGATCATGGGGCATGCGGACTTCAAAAATGTTCCCCGTTTTGATTTCCTTGCCACCGATGATGCAGGGAATTTCAACGACTTCACCGGCAACTTTTTTCAATGCTTCTTTCAGAAGATTTTTTTCATTCGACCCTTTGCTATAACCATAAATGGGTTCATTGACGATCGTGCCGACTTTGAAAGTTGTGGATTGAGACATATTTGGATCATACCTTTTTTTGCGGTTAATCGGTACCTTTTTGAGGGTTTTGACGAAGTGCCAACAAGAAGTTACGCTCAGCATATGAATCAAAATTCAGATCTCATCAAGGGAATCGGCTTTCTGGCACTGGTTGCCTCCTGTTTCAACTGCACCGTTGGAGGCGGCATCTTTCGACTTCCAGCTACGGTTTATGCAATCGCGGGTAATCAATCACCCGTCATTTTTTTATTATGTTTTTTCATCATGTTGCTGGTCTCAGGAGTTTTCATTCAAGTGGGCAGATCCATTCGGGTCAGTGGCGGACCCTATGCCTATGTTAAACCGGTTCTGGGAGATTTCCTTGGCTTCATCTGTGGGGTTCTGCTTTGGTTTCTCGCTACTTTCGCCTTCGCTTCTATCTCAAATGCCTACGCTCATTTCGTCGCTCTTCAATTACCAATCAGTCAAAATTCGTTGAACGAATCGCTTATTCTCGCAGTGAGC
>CAZZLF010000012.1:0-14004 GCA_964654965.1 uncultured Bdellovibrio sp. | reverse complement strand
ATAACCCGCACTTACCCAAAAGGAGAATCCCAAATGATGCAATTGAGGAATTTTGCCCGCTTAATACTTACTTTAACACTCATCATAGGCCTTAGTGCTTGCGGAAAAAAATCGGGTGGTTCTGCCACTGCAAAGCTTCAATTCTCAGAGTCCACTCCGGTTCAATCGAATTTTTATATCAATTCGAAACACGTGGAAGCGGTGACCAGTTTCAAGATGAAACTCATCGCTGCTTATATTACTGAAGACATCAATGAAGGCGGAAACAATGTCGGCCAAACTTCCATGTTCTATCTCAACAGCCAATGCAACGAAGATATTATGCATTGTGATACAGATCAAAACGCCCATGGCGGACTCGCAGAAGACGGAAATCCCTGGACTGGAATCATCACAACCATGTTTGACTTCAGCAATACTGCAGAAGTAAATACTGCCCTGAATAGCCAAGGACGCAACATTGAACCTGCAACTTACAAGTATGTCCGACTTGAATTTTGTAAATATGCACCGACTTCGTCTTCTCCCAATATGAGTTGGACTTACGATGTTCACGGTACCATTTATACATTGGAAAAAAATCAAGCTACTTGCACCATTACCGCTGAAATCCCATCTGGAATGACCGTCAACAATGGCGACACAGTGACGGTGAATCTTGCATACGATCTTGACTCATCGATCGGTGGCGGAAATTGCGATTCGGAAGGCAACTGTTTTGATGTTCCTGATTTTCACCCTACCGCGAGTAAGGAATGACTTATTTATTCTTTATGTGCTTCGACACAAACTGCTCCAAAAAGAAGAATAGAAATGAATTAAATTTCTATCTAAGATAGTCAATGCATAGAAGAAGTTTCTCGTTCTTACAAAATACAGAATTACTTTATTTCAACTTCGCCTCAAGCTCAGCCCAACGGGAATAGAGGCGCTCAATTTCAGCCTGAAGCTCTCCCATTTCCTGGGTGAGCTTCATTAGCTCGATAGAATTGGAAAGCACTTCTGGCTTTTGTGATTTTGCTTCAAGCTCGGCTAGCAGAGATTCCTTTTCAAAAATCGTCGATTCCATACGATCAAACTCAAGCTGCTCTTTGTAAGAGAGTTTTTTGCGAGGTTGTGAGCGCTGCTCGACCGGTGCGGATGCTTTTTCAGCGGCTTGGATCGAGGCCGAAGCGACAGCTCTCTTGGCCTTCCGCTCTTTCACAAACCACGATTCCCACTGCTCGATGTCTGCAAAGGTGATCATTTCCGGTACCGCTAAAATCTGGTTACACACTTCATCCATGAACGCACGATCATGGGTCACCAAAATCACCGCACCTGGAAACTCTGCCAAACAGTCTTCGAGAACTGCAAGCGTCTGAAGATCAAGATCGTTCGTCGGCTCATCCAGAATCAACATGTTTGCCGGACGAAGCATCTGACGGGCCAGTAACAATCGCGCCTGCTCTCCACCAGAAAGTTTGCCAACATCCTGGTCAATTTGGTTACCGCTGAACAAGAACCGATCCAGATACGAGCGCACATGCATCTTGCGGCCCTGAAACTCAACCGTCTCCCCAAAAGGACAAACGGTTTTCATCACAGTTATTGTCGGGTCAAGCGACTCACGCGCCTGCTCAAAGTAAGAAACTT
This sequence comes from uncultured Bdellovibrio sp., assembly GCA_964654965.1. GTDB lineage: Bacteria > Bdellovibrionota > UBA1018 > UBA1018 > CAIMNF01 > CAIMNF01. The sequence continues at coordinate 12,369 of CAZZLF010000012.1, read as the reverse complement.
CTAAACGCTCGGAAGTTTCAATCGTTCCGGTGGTCGGCGCTTCTTGTCCAACGATCATTTTAATTAATGTCGATTTACCTACTCCATTGAGACCGATCAATCCCAAACGTGATTGAGGAGTCAGCTTCAAATCAAAACTCCGAAACAACTCGCGGTCCCCAAATTTTTTAGAAACTCCTTCGAGTGTGACTAGTTTTTTCGGCAGCCTCTCGATCACATCAAATTCAAGCCGCACTTTCTGCGACTGATTGATTTGTTTCAATCGAGAAACTTCATCATTCAAATCTCCAGCTCGATCAATTCTGGCTTTTTGCTTGGTTGTTCTGGCCTTAGCCCCGCGACGAAGCCACTCTACCTCGCGGCGAAGAACATTCTGAAGAGAAGCTTCTCTCGCCATTTGCTGTTCCAGGTATTGTTCCTTGATGGGTAAAAATTGGGAATACGTGCATTCAGCGCTTAAAATACCATTTGGGTTTCTACGGTCGACTTCGATGATACGCTTTGCAGTTCGCTCTAAAAATGATCGATCGTGACTGATGATCAAAATAGCAATGGATGCGGAATTCACCCATTCCTCCAACCAAAGAATACTTTCGACATCGAGATGGTTGGTCGGCTCATCCAGCAATAGTAGGTCCGGTTTTTTAGCCAGTTCATGCGCTAGCGCTACTTTCTTACGCCATCCACCTGAGAGACTCTCCACTTTCATGTTTTGAAACTGGCTCAGCTCCAAACGAGACATTGCTTCCTCGGCTGCTCCGACGATTTCCCAATCTTCAGGGTTTGCAGAATCAGTCGATATCCCACCATAAACTGCCTCTTGCACGGTAAGCCCGGGCTTAAATTCAGGAGATTGCGAAAGGTATCCCACTCTTAGACCCCGGCTACGAGAGACACGCCCGCTGTCGGGCTCCATGTGTCCCGCAAGAATTTTTAAAAGAGTGGATTTTCCGGCTCCGTTTTGGCCGATCAATGCGATTTTTTCGCCCTCGTTAATGCTGAAGGTGAGCCCTTCAAAAAGGGCTCTATGAGAAAACGCATGGCGCAATTCATGAACATTTAACAAAACTGACATTGACGACTACTCTAATCCTCAATACGTTTTGTTCAAAGGGGTATTCATGAAAACGATTCTATTTTTTGCCGGAATCTTGCTCACCACCGTCACTCAGGCTGCGCCAGCCGTTGGCGATTTTGTGCGATATAAAATGACTACCGTTGCAAACGGAATGACTCAGATTGCTGAACAAAAAATTGAGGTCCTTTCGATTAATACTCAAAGCAATTCCTACACCTTTCGCACGAGCATTCTCTTCAACGGCACTCAAATCAGCGCTGAAGAACAGACTTCTGATCTTGACTCTGCAATCGAATCAGAAACGGTACTCGATCATTGCAAAGAAATGCCGGCAGACATGGCCAGCATCGAAACCATCACCGTTCCTGCTGGCAAGTTCCAGGTGTGCCACATCAAAACCGAACAAGGCGGAATGAAGATGGATCAATACATGGGTAAAGTTCTCTTCGGTTTGGTGAAGTCGGTCACCTCAGACCTCAACACAAAAACATCTGTGGTTTTTGAACTCGTTGAAGTGAAGAAACACTAATTTTTAGTCAGTGATTTTCATCACTCTTCTCAGCTTCTTTCCTTCCAAAGCTGGAATTCCGATTTCATATTGAATCTCTGGAGGTTGGGCTCCGACCAGAGTTGCTAAAGTGATAAATTCTTGAGTTATTTTTTTGTGAATCAGCGGCAATGCTTCTTGGGGTGCTTTTAAATAGACCTTAACCGCTCCCGCTTTCACCTGCTGGACCTGGTATTCCTCAATTTGATCAGAAGCAGTCAAAACTGCACGACGTATGAAATCAGGAAATACGTTCACACATGCCCCTTGTTCAGATAAAAACACCAAAACATCATCGGCCCGTCCTTCAATGCATTCTAGTGCCAGCATCGCTGAACCACAGGGGCACGGTGTAGAACGAATGGTGAGAATATCATTCAGGCGGTAACGTACGATCGGCTGAGAGGTGCGAGTGAAATCAGTGATGATGGGAATGAATTTAGTTTTTGTATCATCCAGCCACTCGGGTTCAATTTGAACACAGTCTTCGTTCAAATGAAGGGTCCCCTCCCTGCAGGAAACACCGAGAAAACCCTCGGTACACTGGTAGATCTGATGAACTTTCTGACCAAACGCGGATTCGATCTTCTTTTGATCGAGCGGATCCAGCGTTTCAGCGATCGAGAAAATGCGTTCAGGCTCGATCGAGATTTTTCCTGTCTTTTGGGCTTCTGCGAGACGAATCAACAGGGAGGGAGGAGCAAACAACAAATCAGGATTCTGATTTTGAATCCTGGTTAAATGTTCTTCCACACTTTTTAGCAAGTCGTAAAATTCAAACTGAATTCTTGAACCTTGAGAAGCAGTATAAAGGTTAGAATTAGCGCGCATGAAAAATGCCACTCGATAACGCGAGAGGATCGAACGAGGCAAAATCTTTCCCAGCATGGTTCCGGCATGACGGGCACGCTCCTGATCTGAAACCAGAAATAACCCTCGATTTCCACTGGTGCCGGATGACAAACCAACGGTGACTCCATTCAACGTAGGACTGAAATCACGACTTTGTTCGGCGGCAAAAGCCACTCGAAAAGCCTCATCACGATCGACTCCCACCGTATTCAGTCGTGAAAAATTCTCCATCATCACTTTTTTATCGATCAGTCGATTTCCCCATTCCCTGTAAAATGGGGAGTGATTTCTGACCCAGGTCAAATGATGATTTAGTTTTTTCTTTTGAAACCTCAGAAGCTTCTTTCTTGAGGTAAATCTGCGAAAATAACGAGTCAAAAGATAATAATAAAGTATTTTCAGTTTAAACATGCTTCAGTGAATTTCCTTGAAAAGCGACATCGCAATGACAAGTGACGATCTCCAGCTTGCCTGAATGGCGATGCTTACAGTAAACGTCATGAATTTTCGACAAAGTTGCGCGATATTCTTCTCGATGAAAAAACACTTCCTGCGCTACTCGCATCGGTAAAATATTTTCTTGATAAGAAGAGGTCAGCCAAGCGGCATCTGCCACCAACAGAAACCCCTTGCCTTGATGTTCTCTGACATACAATCCAATTTGGCCGAGGGTATGTCCCGGTAGCGGTACTGCAAATACGCTTTCATCCTCAAATAGGTCTTTCCCCTTCCATCCATCTCCGAGCTCTGGCAATGGAGTGACAAATTCGTCGGCTGGAGCACCACGGGCTTCGAAATCACCGGGTAACAGTCCTCCAATGAATCCATTCTTCACCTGAAGCAAACGATTTAAGCTTTTAAAATAGTTCAACTCATGTTGGCTATAAATGTACTTAGCTTCTATAAAATCAGCCGCACCCGCGATGTGATCGGCATGAAAATGAGACACAACGACATGGGAGATGTCCTTTGGTTTTAAGCCCATGCGTTTGATTTTTTCGAAGGCTGTATTTTCCGGCTCAATTTCAACCGGAGTCACCAATGCATAGATTTTTTCAGGAAAATATTTTGTTTGCTCAAAAAAGCGCGGCGAATACCCGGTGTCAAAAAGAAGCACCCCTTTTGAAGAGTGTTCGATTACCGCAACCGTCGAGGGGAACCGGATCTTGCGCCAAACTCCAGCAACTGGATTTACAAATTTTTCCAACTGCTCGGTGTGACCGGCTTCTAAGAACGTGATGGACCGAACCATAAGATTGTCCTTTCCAGACCCTCTTTCATCGAAAAACGAGGACGGTATCCTAATTCCCGTTTTGCTTTTTCAATATTCAAGGTGCGGGTAAAGGCAAGAGTACAAACACTGTAACGAGTTAAAAGAGGCTCTCCCTGAATTGGAAAAGTCCGATAAAGCCACTCAAGAGCTCTTGCAATCTTCAATGCTAGCTCAAGACGGATCGATTTTCTTTTGACTGCATACCCAAGACGTTGAAGAAGGAATTCCAAAGTAGTGGCTTGATCCACCGGTTCATCATTGGTGATATTGTATTTTTCACCAATGCACATCTGTGGGGCATGGATCGCACAAAATATCGCTTCAACCACATTGTCCACATATGTCAGGTCAATTCGAACATTTTCGTTCATCACAGGAATGAACCCCTTTTCTGCAACCCGAATTAAACGAGGTAAAATAGCAGTATCTCTCGGCCCAAAAATCCCCTGAGGACGAATCGTAATCGCAGGCAATCCATGCTCCACCATTCCATCAATCACCTTTTCAGCCTGTAATTTGGTTCTGGCATAATCGTTGATCATGTTCTCTGGTAAAGGATCTGATTCTAAAATTCCCTCTCTAGGGCGATTTTCAACATAGACACTCGGAGTAGAAATATGAATGAAACGACTCACATTTTTTTCAAGTGCCACTCCAGCAACCAGCTGAGTACCTAAAACATTAGTTTTGAAAAACTCCGACTCTTTACCCCATGGGGTTGAAAGAGCTGCACAATGAATGACCGTACTTTGTTCCGGCATTGTATCGATAAGTGCCTGACGATGAGTCAAATCCGCTTGAACGGTTTGAGCACCTAGAGCCTTCAGTCGTTTTAACTCTTCTGAATTTCGCCCAAACGCGATTACCTCTTCTCCTCTTTCCAGAAGAAGCTCCACCACTCGTCCACCTAAAAATCCTGTTGCACCCGTTACAAAATAAATCATGCTTCACCATTCCATTCGATGTCTCGGGTTGAAACCTCTAATGGTGTAATCTTCCTCTGACGGGATTCACGAATCAATCGGTAAAATGAAACGAATTGATCAAAGAATGGAAGCGGATCTCTGAGTGAAAACACCACCTCACGAGCAGAGAAGAATATTCGAATCCATTTGATCAAGCGAGTGATGGAACGGATCGATGGCAAACCATAGACCAGCATCGCCAATCGCAGCTGACCCACCTGACCAAGGTCTGGCCGAATCACCAGCTCACCTTGATTCACTTTTTCTGAACTTGCGATCAATGTCTCTACAAAACCAGATTGATGTGCAATCAAATGTAAACCGCTCGTGGCTCGAGGATTACACTCCAACGGACGAACCACGCCCTTGGAATCTTCAATAAAATCAAATGCGATTTGTCCGGTAAAATTGGTTTTTTCAACAAAATTTTTAACCCACGATTCAATCGCCTCGTGGCGAATGGATTCAAAACAGATTCCTGCGCCTTTTCCAGCGGTAAACTCGTGTTCATAGGTTACATGTGCAATCAACTTACCATTGAGGGCAAAAGAATAGGAGCAGTACTCTTGGCCAACCAAACACTCTTGAACAACCCAAGGTACCGGTGTCCAGATGGTATCCAGTTCTTCTAATGCCTGCTTTTTATTGAGCACCAACGTTTTAGAAGCAAAGCGCGAATACTCCGGCTTTAAAACAATTTGCTCACCGGAAATAGTCTCGATCGCTGTTTTCATTTGTTCAATGCTGATGACACGCAAAGAATGGGGAGCCTCTAACCCCAAGTTTCTGACCCATTCATTGAATTGAAATTTACTATGAAGTCTTGCCAACTGGTGATGTTCATCAACAAGAACTTTTGTTTTTGCTGAAAGCTCTGTCTTCACTTTTGAAACATGAAAAGCTTCTTCACAAGTTGGAATCAGAAAGTCGACATTTTCTTTTTGAATGATATTCAGCAAATCTTCTTTAAACCGGTCAATTGAAAGATTCGGAGCGGTCACAGAATAAAAACAACTAAAAGCATTCGAGTGAATTGAAAGCGGGTATTCCATGCTTTCAGCAGCGATCACACGATGGCCGGCATTTGAAATCGCGCGGGCAAGATCAAGGGTGACGGGGGCTCTTGCTCCGGTCAGAAGTATGGTTTTCATAGATCAATACTCAAAAACAACTGAACCGATCGACATGCCGGCGGAGGTCCCCAACAGCATGATTTTATCTCCTCGCTTTACCCGTCCTTGTTCAATTGCCATGTGCAATGCCAGCGGAATAGAGGCAGCAATCATGTTTCCGTGTTTAGCTAGAATATCCATGTATTTTGAAGGATCGATACCGAGCTTTCGACGGACGAGTTCCATTCCGTTTCCACTCGCCTGATGAGGTATGATCAACTGAAGATCGTCGAGGGTCATCCCTGAATCTTTGATGAAACGTTCAAAAAACTCGGGGATTGTTTCAAGAACCAATCGAAAAACTTTCTTACCTTCCATTGAAAAGAGAAACTTGTCAGAGTCAGGGGTCTGGGTTTTCGGATGATATTTCGTTCCACCACCCAAAATACGGCAATGATCTGCACCTTCACTGTAAGTGTTCATTTGCGCATGCATCACTCCAGAAGTTTCACCTTCTTTTGGTTTTTGAACAATTGCAGCAGCGGCACCATCACCAAACAATGCGTAAGCTTCATGCTGAGCAGGATTTAATCCCACCGAGGCAATTTCAGTTGAAACAATCACAATTGTCTTGAAGCGATCGGTTGCGAGCAGAGAAGACGCAAGATCGAGTGCGGTCACAAAACTCAGGCAAGTTGCGTTGACGTCAAAACAAGGAATCGTCGTGCCTGGACGCTTGAGCGCCCGTTGAATCAGCGCTGCCGTACAAGGTAGGGCTTGCTCCATCGAACCGCTCGCACAAATAATGGCGTCAATTTCTTCAAAACGGATTCCTGATTTTTCAAGCGCTGCCATGATGGCATAAGCCCCCATTTCAGATGCCGTCTCATGCGTAACATATCGACGCTCAGCAATTCCCGTCATTTGTTCAGACTTACCTGGTGCGATTCCTAGCTTACGGTCAACTTCAAGACCGGTGACTATTTGCTGGGGAAGATACGAACCTGTGGAAATGATCTTGAGGGGCCGTTTTGCAGATTTCATAGTTGGGGGATAATACCAGACTATTTTTATTTTTTCAATAATCTTTGTGTAAAAATGTTTACAATAAAACAAGGTAAAGCTATAATGCGACCATGAAATCGATTAAAACAGTTTTCCGAGTGATTTCTGCTGGTTTTTTCCTGATCTCCGGGGCTTTTGTTCTCATATTCAACCGAAATAATTACAAACCCATTTACCGCGGCCTCCGCTACTTTCTAGACCATGAGAGTTACCAGATTTCTCTAAAAATCCTCTTGAATGACCCATCTACCCGCGAACTGATCGATACCCGCTATCTTCAGAACCAGCCGACCGATTGGAATAAACTCAAAAATCTTCCAGAAGACACCTTGGGATTTCAATTTGCCAAATTCATGAATCACCCAGATGTGACACCGCTGAATCGGCTTCCAGAAAGCCGGGTTGAAATTTCTCCTGAAATTGACTATCTCCGACAGCGTATTCGACTGATTCATGACATTCACCATGTTGTGTGTGATTACCCCGCTACTGAAATCGGTGAAATGGCAATTTCTGCATTTTATGTCGCTCAAATCAATAGCCCACTCAACTCGATGCTACTCGCCTTCGGGTTAATCAAATGCACATTGAAAACACCTTCTCGGATGCCAGAATTGATGAATGCCATCACTCATGGTTGGCAACTCGGATTAAAAACTCCAAACCTTTTTGGAATCAAGTGGGAAGATCTCTACCATCTTCCTGTGAGCGAAGTAAGAAAGAAACTCAATATTCAGGTGGCTTGAACATGAAACTTACTTTTCAAAAAGATTCAGAATTCACGCGTGAGTTGAAAGAAAGGGTGCGCAATTTAATCGCGAATGACACCAAAGGAAGATTCGCAACTTCTCGTGAATGGAGTAAGGCAATTCTCTTGATGTCCATGTGCCTTGGACTGTATTTGACCATAATTTTAGGTCAACATGATTTCTGGACACGCACTCTTTTGGTTCTGGTGTTTTCCTTGCTCACGCTTGCATTAGGCCTCAATGTGATGCACGAATCCGTTCATGGAAACTATTCTGCCAAGTCCTGGATCAATAAATCACTGGCATTGACGTTTGATCTTTATGGAATCAGTTCTGATCTCTATTATGTGAAACATACCCAATTTCATCACAATTACACTAACGTCTTTGGACATGATGGCGATATCACAGAAGCACCTCTGATTCGCATGTCGAAAAATCAAGCCTGGAAACCGATTCATCGCTTCCAGGTTTTTTATACCCCGCTTCTCTACTCGCTGATCACCATCACTTGGCCTATCTACGATCTGATTCGATTGGTGACAGCTAAGGTGGGCGAAACCCGTTTCAGACGCCCCTCTTTAATGACCACGATGAAAATCCTGTTTTTCAAGTTGATCAGCACCTATTTAACTTATGTGCTTCCAATTCAAAAACTGGGGCTGAACCAGGGACTTTTTTTCATTCTATTGTTTCATCTGAGTCTGGGAGTCATTCTGACCTTGATTTTTCAAGTTGCGCATGTGCACGAAGAAACTCGTTTTGATTCCGAAACCATTCAGACCGATTGGTTTGTACACCAAATTCTGACCAGCGCCGATTTCAGCACCCAAAATCCGCTGATGAACCATCTTTTCGGAGGACTCAATTTTCAGGCCATTCACCACTTGTTTCCAAACATCTCTTACCGCCATTATCCGGAAATTCAAAAAATTCTACGAGAACTTTGCGATCATCATGGTTACCGCTATGTAGAGTTCCATACCTTTCGCCAGGCAGTCGCGGCACACTTTATCTGGCTGAAAAGATTGGCTCAACCATGAGATGGGTTTTGAAATGAAGAAAACTATTTTAATTCTCAATGATGATCGCTATTTTTATCCACAGGCGCTTGATCGCTTTCTTGGTGACCACCCCCATCGCATTGAAAAAATTTTTGTCTGTCCTGCATTTACCGATCCGCTAAAAAAAAGGACTTTTGAAATGACTTCAGCGAAAATTATGGGGTTCCCATTTTTAATTCGCTATCTCAGCAGAATCATCTCGAACACCCTGATCGAGACTCTTCCCGTTCCCGCTCGGTATAAACGTCTATGTTCGATTGATACCGTGGCTAAAACCCATGGTATTCCTTTGCAAAGAATTCATTCCGTGAACGCTCCTGAACTAGCCGCTGAAATTCGAAATAAAAAATTTCAAACCGGCCTCTCCATGGTCTCGCAAATATATCGCGGTGAGATTTTGTCAATTCCTCACTTCAAACTTTACAATTTTCATCCTTCTTTACTGCCAAGAAACAAGGGAAAATACCCTCCATTTTGGGCTTTTTATCGCCGTGAAAAGATTCAAGGGATGACTTGTCATGAGATCACGTCAAAAATAGATGCCGGCCAGATCGTTTTCCAAAAAGAATTTGAAATGACCGGGTTACGCAACGTTCCCGATGTTCTTGAACACTTTGTCTCCAAAATGCCCGAGTACATGAAAGAAGCCCTGATTCGGATCGATCAGGAAAATTTTGATGTTCCCCAAAATGATTACCAATCCTTTTATGGTCCAACCCCTAATCCCCTTCAAATCAAGGAATACCAGAAAATAGTCGGCGACCAGTGGCTAGAGCGAATCAAACGAAATTATGATTCCCCCTGGTATCCTTGGATCATGTCCCTCATTACCGCTGCAAACATTTTCGTTCTCTTTCTACCTGCTGAGGCGATTCTTGCTGGTGGTATCATGGTAAAACCAAAATCCTGGGCAAAAATGGCATTTTGGCAAACAATCGCTGCTATCGTTTCCACACTCATTCTAACTTTTTTAGTTTATTGGAAGGGACAATCTGCACTTGATTTATTGGCCCCTCAACTTCAACACTCGGATTCTTGGGTAAGATCAACCACAATCATGCGAGAGTGGGGACTTTGGGCATTGACCTTGATCAACATCCTGCCTTTTCCCATCCTTCCTGCAATCGCTTTTGCAGTTTTTTCCAAAATGTCTTTTGGATTAATCTTTTATTCCATTCTTCTCGGCAGAGCGATCAAGTATTATGGCCTTTGTTTCATCGCTGCTTTTTTTCCAAAATTGATGAAATCCAAAGCCAACGAACTCACTTGACCAAATAAAAAAGCCCCGGAAACAGAGTCTCCAGGGCTTTAACCTTTAAAAATAAAATCGATTTGTTAGTGCTTCACCGCTCCAGTGGTTTTGACCACTTTCGCTTTTTCAATCAACGCCGCAGGAATCTCACCCACCGCTCCCGCTTTTGCCAGGAACTCAGTTGGTTTTTCAAGCGCAAGGGCAATGCGAAGAACTTGGTCAACATGGTCAACCGGAATGATCTGCAACCCTTCCTTGATTTCAGCTGGGATTTTCTTCAAATCCGCAACGTTATCCTTCGGAATGATGACTGTCTTCACGCCAACGTTTTTCGCAGCAAGAAGTTTTTCCTTAAGGCCGCCGATCGCCAGAACACGTCCTCGAAGAGTTACCTCACCAGTCATCGCCACATCCCTTTTAACAGGAATTTTGGTAAGCGCACTGGTGATTGCTGTTGTCATGGTCACCCCTGCAGAAGGACCATCTTTAGGCACTGCTCCTTCTGGAACGTGAAGGTGAATGTCGATGTTCTGATAGAAGTCAGGGCTAAGACCCAATCCTTCGGCACGAGAACGCACATAAGACATTGCTGTTGAAGCAGACTCCTGCATCACATCACCAAGCTTACCCGTGATCTTGACCGCACCTTTTCCTGGAACAACAGACACTTCGATCTGAAGCATCTCACCGCCCATTTCAGTATAAGCAAGACCGTTCGTGAGACCAACTTCGTTGTTCTCTTCGAGTTTGTTTGGAACACGTGGTGCACCCAACATATCTTCAAGATCATCAGTCTTCACACGAATCGGCCCTTTAGGAGCAGCTTTCTTGCTCATTGCCGCCTCAGCGCGAATATCGACGAGTTTCTTAGCTACCTTACGGCAAACCGTCGAGATGATACGCTCCAAGTTACGCACACCCGCTTCGCGAGTATAGAGCGCAGCGAGGTTTTTCAGAGCCTCATCTTCGACCAAGATGTCTTCAACTTTCAAACCGTGAAGTTCCATCTGTTTTGGAAGTAAATACTTCCTCGCAATGTTGAACTTTTCGATGTCGGTGTAACCTGAAATCGTGATTACTTCCATACGATCCAACAACGGACGAGGAACGCTACTCAGTGAGTTTGCCGTCAGCACGAACATTACTTTTGATAGGTCGTAATCGACTTCAAGGTAATGATCACCGAAAGTTGCATTTTGTTCCGGATCAAGAACCTCGAGCAATGCTGAAGAAGGGTCCCCACGGAAGTCCATACTCATTTTATCCACTTCATCGAGAAGAAATACAGGGTTCGAAGAGCCGGCTTTTTTCAGAGATTGAACGATTTTACCGGGTAACGCCCCCACATAAGTACGGCGGTGGCCTCGAATTTCCGCTTCATCTCTGACCCCACCCATTGAAGCTCGAACAAATTTTTTGTTCAAAGCCTTTGCAATTGATTTTGCGAGTGAGGTTTTACCCACACCCGGAGGCCCAAGAAAACAGATGATTTGGCCTTTGGAGTTTTCAGTCAACGTGCGGACCGCAAGATACTCAAGCAAACGCTCTTTCACTTCGTCGAGTCCGTAATGATCTTCATTCAAGATATCTTCCGCCACCTTGAGATCATGACTGTCCTCGGTGAATTCACCCCAAGGAAGGGTAATCAACCAGTCGATGTAATTCCTCACGACGGTCGCTTCCGCACTCATCGGAGACATCATTTTCAACTTCTTCAATTCCTTGATCGCCTTTTCCTTAGCCTCTTTACTCATCGGCTTGGATTTGATCTGTTTTTCAATCGCAAGGATCTCTGCCTTGAACTCGTCTTTTTCGCCGAGTTCTTTTTGGATCGCCTGCATTTGCTCGTTCAGATAGTATTCCTTCTGGGATTTTTCCATCTGTTTTTTCACACGAGTGCGAATGCGACGCTCCACTTGAAGGATTTCAATTTCCCCTTGCATGAGCTCAAGTAACCGCTCCAGTCGTTTCATGGCATCGGTAATTTCGAGAACTCCCTGTTTATCTTCAAAACGAAGATTCAGGTGAGCCACTACCACGTCCCCGAGACGGGAAGGATCTTCGATTCCGTTCACACTCATGAGCATCTCAGGAGGAATGCGTTTATTTAATTTTACGTAATTTTCGAAAGTTGCTTTCAGAGAACGGACCAAAGCTTCAGTCTCAACGTTCAGCTTGTCAGCCGCTTCACTGACCACTTCTACTTCGGCTTCAACCATTTGTTCGCCATCGACAAACTTCAACATTTTTGCACGACGCTTACCCTCGATCAGGACCTTAACCGTATTATCTGGCAAGCGCAGGATCTGAAGGATCGTGCCCAAAGTTCCGATCTGATAAATGTCTTTTTCGGAAGGATTGACTGTGGTTGCCTGCTTTTGGGCAACAAGGAATAGTTCCTTCGTCTTTTCT
>CAZZLF010000011.1:0-14452 GCA_964654965.1 uncultured Bdellovibrio sp. | reverse complement strand
ACAAAAACAAAAAGGCTCTCCAACTAGACGAGCTGATGAACGTGGTTTTGTCACCGTTTGGGCCATAGTCATTTTGGTTTTTACCTTGATTGCTCTTGGTATTTCTCAAACTCTGATTCGGTTGACTGATAAAATAGATTCCCAGATCCAATTGGACCGATTGACAGGTGAACAAACTTTGCAACTTCGAGCAGTCATTCTGACACTGGAAGAATCCGAATCCCGCCTCAAAATCGCTAAAGCAGCATTGATTGCGGGGTGTTTCAACATCGTTGCCTGTCCTGAACTCGAGAAGGCCTTTGAGATTGAAAAAAAAATTGAGGAATCAATTCAAAAGGCCGCAAGAACGGTTTGGAGAATCCAAAAATTGAAATGGCAATCTTCCAAACCGATTTTCGGTAAAAGTATTTTTCCAGATCTTGATAAAACACGAAGTCAGGGTGAGGCAATTCTGGAAATTCAAACTGATCATCTCGTGTCAGCTTCAAGAATCTGGAAAGGGGCTGATCATCATGCTTGGAAAGTTGCCTGGATCAAATAACAAAAGCCCTATCCAAGGGTCCATTTTAATGGAGTCGATCGTATGGATATTCATCGTTTTTTTGATCATTGTACTTGGTTCAAAAAACTTTTTTCAAGAATGGAAAAACTTGAAACAGACTATAACCGTTCAAAGTCAAACCCTGAGATTCTGAGCATTGCTCGCGGAACAGGCATGTTACTCATCGCCATCTTGCTAGGGTGGTTGGGTAAAACTTACTCTGAGAATAAAAAACGGGATGAAGTACTGAATCAGGAATGGCCCGCTGATGAGGTTTGGCTTGCCACACTCCGACAGGGGGGGTGGATGCGGGTGAGCAAATCCGACTTTTCAAATCTGCTACAAAACCACCCTCAACCCTTATCCGATGTCCCACTTATTTGGGAAAGCGATGACCATTGCCTCATCTTTCTAACCGAGTCACCTTACGCAGATCTCCAAACTGGAAATACAGATCAGGAACTCTGGTCTTGCACCGCCAATCTGAAGCCCACCGGTAAAAAGATCAAATGGAAGAAGGTCGGGAGTGGATATTTTGGCGTGAATCAGCTGGCCAAGATTCATTTTTCAAAGCCAAAAACAGCTTCTTACATTGACCCAGACGAAATACGCTACTAATGTCTATGCATGAATAAAAATCACACCATTCTCTCGGTCGGCTCCATGGCCTTTGACTCAGTTCGTACTCCTGCCGGTAAGGCAGATCAGGTTTTGGGAGGATCCGTAAACTATTTTTCCCTTGCAGCCTCTCTGTTTACACCATTAAAAATCGTTGCTGTAGTCGGAGAAGATTTTCCCACTGATCACCTTGATTTCTTAAGCAAGAAGAACATCGACGTTACCGGAGTTCAAATCGTGAAAGGAAAGACCTTCCACTGGGTTGGCGAATACAATACCAATTTGAACGAAGCGACTACGTTGGCAACCGCTTTAAATGTTTTCGAACATTTTGATCCAAAATTGCCTACTACCCATGTTGACTGTCCGGTCGTTTTTTTGGCTAACATCGATCCTGTACTTCAACAAAACGTACTTGATCAGATGAAAACGCAGCAATTTGTTGCGATGGACTCCATGAATTTCTGGATCACCGGAAAACCACAGGAATTGAAGAAAACACTGAAAAGTGTCGACCTTCTTTGCATCAATGAAAAAGAAGCGTTTTTACTATCGGAAGAAAACAGTCTAGAAAAAGCTGCCAAAAAAATTCAAAGCTTAGGCCCGTCAACCGTCATTATCAAACGTGGCGAGTACGGCTCAGCAGTATTTACTCCAAATGGGATTTTCCTGGCTCCTGCATTCCTAGTGGATGAAGTGATTGATCCCACCGGTGCCGGAGACAGCTTTGCCGGTGCGGTTGTCGGCTATCTAGCACAGAATGGCGTAAACAGAGAGATGGTGAAAAAAGACCCTCACTCTTGGGAACAACTGATCCGTCGGGCGATCGTGAACGGAACCGTCATGGCTTCCTTCACCATTCAGGATTTCAGCATCGGTCGTTTGAAAACCCTTACCCAGGAAGACTTCATGCACCGTCGTGAAAAATTCCTGAAAATGATCAGTTTTGGGATGTAAGCATGTCACTGGTACGATTTGCGATTGTGTTTTCCATCATCAGCATGGTCGTATCGGGGCTTTCCTACGCCTTTCTCAAAACCAGACTTAACCTGAATGACCGGGGCAACTCGATTCTGTTCTGGATTCATGTCATCGCTACATTGTTGATGATCGCAGGTCCGGTACTTTATCGCGTTTACCGAGTTTCGATTGGCTCCACTACCAATTACCTACTTCAACTTACCCAATACTATATGATGGGGTTGATCGGTATGGTGGTGATCGTATTCGGTGTTGCTGAACTGATGCACCAACTTGTTGGAAGATTTGATCCATCCAAGCGAGTGTTTCTAACTGAAGGAGTGGCAAGAGGCTTATTCGCTGCAGTTGGATTTGCCAGCATCAGCGGTTTCATTCAAGCGAAGTTCGGCCCCAAAATTGAGCGGGTCACTATCAAACTCACGAACTTACCAAAAGCATTTGACGGATTTACCATTGCTCAACTGTCTGATGTTCACATCGGCCCATTACTCGATGGCGAGTTTGCCAGACAAGTGGTGAAACAGACCATGGAACTCAAGGCTGATCTCATCGCTCTCACCGGTGATTTTGTCGATGGAACTCTCGATCAACTTCAAGATCACGTAGCCCCATTGAAAGATCTAAAAGCCGAGCATGGAATATATTTCATCACCGGAAATCATGAATACTATTCGGGTGCAGACGAATGGATGAATCACTTTGAAAGCTTTGGATTTCACGTGTTTCGCAATTCGAACAAGATCATTGAAAAATCAAATGGAAGCGGCCAAATGGAAAAGCTGCTGCTTGCTGGGGTATTTGATATTCAAGGGGAGAGATTTTCTCCCGAGCACAAGACTGACGTCTTCAAGGCTGCTCAATGTTCCGAAGAGGTTGGTTGCAAGATTCTTCTAGCGCACAATCCTCATACAATTGATCAAGCAAAAGAAGCTGGGTTTCACCTTCAACT
Source organism: uncultured Bdellovibrio sp. (assembly GCA_964654965.1). Taxonomy (GTDB): domain Bacteria; phylum Bdellovibrionota; class UBA1018; order UBA1018; family CAIMNF01; genus CAIMNF01. Next base: position 11,363 of record CAZZLF010000011.1, on the reverse strand, counting down.
TTCTGGGCACACCCATGCGGGACAATTCTATCCATTCACCTGGATTGCACGAATGGTTCATCGGTATTTTGAAGGGCTTTATCAGGTCAGTGAGCAAACCCAGATCTATGTGAATCGAGGCACGGGATATTGGGGCCCGCCGAATCGTCTGGGTAAGACGAGCGAAATTACGCTCATTACACTTAAGTGCTGAGCAAAAATATTATCAAAATATTCCCGATTATAAGTCGAGATAGAAAGTCTGGGTGTCGTCGTTATAACCGAACAACTCAGCATAACGTCCCCAGTTCACGATGGTACTGAATGAAGATTCTGCATCTTCATTTGGAAGAAGCTCCGCCAATTTTTCCAACACTTCTTCTCGAGTGACTTCCGCATCTTCTTCACGAGTGAGGAACTCACGAACACTTTTGAAAACTGGAAGTTGAACCAATTTTTCACGGATCAAATCTTTCCGTTCAGCAATCGAAGCATCAATAACCTTGGTGCCAAATTCTTCTACTTCAACATCACCACCGGGAGTATGAACCAAACCCAGCAATTCCGCTGCTTTGATCACAGTGAGTGTTTCTCCAAGCTCCATGGAAAGTTCGCCCGCGAGTTTGTAAATATCTTCGCGACCACCCTTTCCCAAAAGCAATTCTACTAAACCTAAAATTTGACTGATTCCAATTTCTGGAAGTGAATGATGGGGACGCTTATCCCCCTCCGATGACGATGAGTCCATAATGATTCCTACTTTTTACCCTATTTTTCCCATATCTGTTAAGCGAGAAGTGAAAATACCCGATCTACATACTCAATAAACCCCTTGTCGCGTTTACGACGAGGGCGCGGAAGCTCAATTTTGATATCTCCGACGATTTTACCAGGCCTATTGGAGAGCACGATAATCCGATCGGAAAGCTCAATTGCTTCTTCAATGTTATGGGTAACCATGATCATGGTATTCACCACGTTGTCCCGATCACTCCAAATGTCCAATAATTCATTCCGCAAGTTGATCGACGTCAATACATCGAGCGACGAAAAAGGTTCGTCCATCAAAAGTAAGGATGGCTCCACGGCAAGCGCTCTCGCCAACCCCACCCTTTGCTTCATTCCACCGGACAACTCCCGCGGATAAGCCTCTTCATAACCTTCCAAACCAACCTTTGCGATATAACGGTTGGCAATCTCGCGTCTGATCATCGGATCTTTTTCGCGTGGTTCAAGACCCAACTCAATATTTTGAGCTACTGTTAACCAGGGTAAAAGTCCGAAATTCTGAAATACCGTGGCACTTTCCGAATTCATTCCCTGAAGTAATTTACCCTGATAATAAATTTCACCTGAACTCGGAGCCAGTAAACCCGATAACAATCTCAATAAAGTACTTTTTCCAGCGCCAGACGGCCCCACCAAGGTGATGAACTCACCCTCGTTTGCCTGAAATGAAAGATTCTCCAAAACAGTGACTTCCCCTTGAGGAAGAAGAAACCTTTTGGTGACATTCTTCATTTCGATGATGGCTGTTTCCTTGGTCATAACAGTTTGAATTTTTCCAAATTACGGTGATAAAGCGGTTGCCACAACAGCATGTTAAAAAACAATATCCAGGCAACCATGACCAAAATAATAATCGTGATCGCCTTACCCTCTCCTAATTCATACACTGAATAACTAAGAAGCGCACCGAGTCCTTTCACTTTCATGACTTGATCTTTTACCGTGATATATTCTGCCACCACCAATGCATTCCATCCTCCACCCCAGGCCGTAATAGCTCCAGTAATGAGAGATGGACGAATCGCGGGAAATACCAGTTTCTTAAAAGTGGCGAAATTTCCTAGTCCAAAAGAACGGGTCGCGTCTACGAGATCGGAAGGGATCGTTGCCGCTCCACCAATCGCATTAAAAAGCACGTACCACTGAATTCCAAAGGTCAGCAGAACCAAAGTGGCCATATCCATTCCACCACCCATTTTTTTCACCCCGACCAGAATAATCAGAGGAAACAATGCAGTTGCAGGAAGAGAGGCTCCAAGTTGAGCGATGGTTGAAAGAACCAGGCGGGCTTTGGGTCGATTCCAAGTGAAATAAACCAATGGAAGAATCCACGAAAAAGAAATCAAAAGCGCAACCATGATGCGAAGAGTGGAATAAAGAATACTCATTGGAATTTCAGAAATCACAGCAGGAAGCGGGCCCTTGAACCATCGGTAGACATAGAAAGCAAAGAACATGATCAAAAAACCTAAAGCGAAATATCCAATAGCACTGCGGATCTTCTGGGTTCTTTGAAGAATGGGTTCAACCGGTTTTGAAATTTCACGAAAAACACCTTGAATGAGAGCAGAAGGAAAATCCCAAAATATTGGAAATACCACATCCTTGAAGATCCATCGAATCGGAGCCAGAAACGTGTGGATCATCTTTAGGGCAGGCTCACTGAGAAACTTAAGTCGTGATGCCATTGTTTTCGGTAAATCCAAAAAAATACCAACATCTTCTTCATCCTGGTTTGCTGTGCTTTCTTGACGGAAGCGCTCAGACCAAATCATCAGCGGTTTCCAAATGAAAAGATCCAGAAACAAAATGGTGCTTGCCAAGGCGACAATTCCCCAAATCACGAGTGGAAAATTTTCTTCTTCTGCAGCCCGAGCCAGAAAACTCCCGATGCCGGGTAGATTGTATTTTACCGGCCCCACCGCGATGATTTCGCATGCAACAAGAAAGAACCAGCCATTCGACCAGGAAAGAATCGAGTTATAAATCAGTCTGGGAATCGATGCAGGAAAATACAGTCGAAAAAACCTCTGACTTTGACTTAAACCAAAGCTCGTTACCGCTTCTTCGTTTTCACTCGGAATCGCACGAACTGATTCGTAGACGGCAAAAGCTAGATTCCAAGCCTGCGAAGTGAAGATTAAAAAAATGGCAGCCATCTCGACTCCAAAGCGCTGACCTTTCGAAATCCCGATAAAAAATGAAATCGCTGCTGGAAAAAAACCAACAACAGGAATGGATTGAAGAATATCCAAAAGAGGAAGAATGAATTTTTCACCCATTCTTGTTCTTGCTGCTGTCAACCCGAATGCAAATGCAAAAACCAAAGAGGCCAGATAGGAAAACAACATCCTCAAAAAAGAGAGAAGAATCGCCGATGGCAATTCGGGTAAAAACACTGATTCTGCTCTGAGTTCAGAAAGATGCACCCCGCCTTTATAGATTCCGGCTACCAGATAAACAAAGCCCATAAAGAGCACCAAATAGATGACGCTCGACTTTGTTTTTTCAACAGTGCTACGAGGAACCAGTGCCATAGATGACTTTTATTGTTACGCTATTTCTAATGAAGATGCACTCTATTTTGACCCTTGCATTGTTGTTCCAGTCTGCACATGCAACGAGTTTTTTCATTGAACCGTTTTCTCAATTCACCAAAAGCACTGCGCTGATTATTCGCGGAGTGACCACAAACATCCATGCTGAATACTCTTCAAACCAATTAGGAGAAAAAACCATCTTCACTTATGCCGATCTCAGCATCAAAGATGTGATCAAAGGCAACGTGTCGGGTTCGAATATCAAAATCCGAAGACTCGGTGGCACTCTGGATGGGGTCACACTGGAAGTTCCAAGCTCAGTGGAACTGAATGAAAATGAGGATGGAGTATTCTTTCTCAGTGAAGAGCGAGATGATCATACCTACGAAGTGACGGGGATGGAGCTCGGTAAATTTCTTTTGGAAAAATCCAAAGGACAAGAAATCTTAAAGGGGGGGCTATTTCATTATTCTCCTCACACTCATCTTGACGAAGGAACTCAGGCTTTTCAGGCTGGGGACCTCTCCGAAAACCTCAAGCCATGGTCTTTGGACCAATTAAAGGACTTGGTTCGCTCTCAGGCGGGATCGACGGAACAGGCACCCCCCACGATTAAAAATAACTTAACAAATTCAAACACTTCAAAAACAACAGTCCTGACTCAGTCCACACCCATGGAGCCCCAGCTCGAACCTGTCAAACAGCAAGAACTAGCAACACCATCCGCTCCACAACCTCATTTAGATTCCCCCCTGTACTTTAACTCCGCACTCTGGTACGCACTTGCCATTCTGTTTCTGACACTAGGCGTTTATACCGTTTTGCGGAGGCGTTGATTGCATTGGAGTCGTTTTAACCGGTTTGTTTTTTTAGCAACCATGATCGTTGCTTGGACCACGCACGCCTACACCCTGACTGAAACCCGTGAAGGAAAATACATTCGCTGGCAACAAGGACAGAAACTCAATCTTGCCGGCAACCCTTCCAATGAAAACGGACTGAATGAAATTGATTTCTGGAATGCGGTCGTCAATGGGCTGCAACAATGGAAAAGAGCTTCCGGCGGAGTTTTTGATTTCGACTATTGGCAAGGATTTGATCCTTTCCATTTTCCAGCAGAGCTGCGGGACAACGGAACGAACAGCATTTTTTTTGCATCCCAAAGCCCCCAACGTACCGATCCGAATGTCATCGGTTACACCCAGGTTTGGTTCAACAGCAAAACCGGATCCATTTACGAAACGGATATCATTCTCAACGATCGTGATTTTGTTCTAACGAAAAACCCAAATGATACCAGTTCCCATGCAACTCAAGGAAACAGGAAAGTTTACCTGAACAATGTCGTGACTCACGAACTAGGGCATGCCATCGGATTATCCCATAGCAACAGCATCAACTCTTCAATGCTGTTTGTAGAATTTTCAGAGCAATTTAAATTAGGATGTGATGACTGGTCTGCTGCAAAACACCTGTATCCTTCACAAAATAGCGGTATGGGTGCGCTGACTGGAACAATCCGCGGACCCAATGGACAAGCAGTTTCGGGTGCAGTCGTAACCGCCATTTCAATTAAAAAAGGGTTGCCGATCGCGAGTGTTCATACAGACTCACAGGGAAAATTCAATTTTGGCGCCTTGGAATCCGATCGTTTTTCAATCATGATCGACGCCTATCAAGGCTCGCCTGCATCGATTCCCAGTCATCTTAGAGCCAGTTCCCATCAAAGTATCTGCAACGAAAACATCTTTCCTAAAAACTTCATCTCTGATCCCGAACACTTTTCGTTGAAAACGTTCATGATCCATCCGGGAATCGTGACTGATGCCGGATCAATCGAAATCAACTGCGAGGAGTTTCCACAATACCGCATCTCTCGCGATGAGTTTGCTCCACAGATCTTTGCTGATCGTGGAAATCCCGGTTCGGTCAAGGAATACCGTTTTGTCGCAAATGGTCCATTCAAGATCACGGCGCTGGGTTATTTATTACTCTCTCCGATTCAGGTAAAACTCACTGCACTGGATGAATGGGGCGCCCCTATTGCTTCTTCACAACATGGAACCCTCTATAGTTCTGGAGTTTCAGATTTCAGGATTGAAGATTCTGGAATTATCGGAATCGCTCACGGAATCATTACCATTCGGGCCGAGATTGAATCTGTTGCACCCAACCGTTTTCCCTCGCCTGCCGTTTGGCCGGGAAAAGAACCCGTTTTTGTCATCTCTTTTAATGAGGATTTCTCTCTAAACGAACTTTCATCGATTCCGTCGAATGGTCGTTGTGAATCCACTGATCCGTTCGAAAACTATGATTCTCCAAGCGGATATCCAATCCGTTACTCCACCGTTACTGCAGCTAGAGACGGGATCGGATTCTGCGGAACTGCCAATGCTGCAAATAGCGAAAGTTTTCAATCGCTCGCGCCAAAAAAACAATCCTCTCTCAGTGAAATTCTTTCCTGGTTTTTACCTTTTCTTGCGGCAATTGTCTGTCAGTTGTTTTTGCGTTTTCGCAAAGATAAAATAAGGACATGAACTATCAGCCACTCGTTCTCTTGCTGCTCGGTGTTTTATTCAGTCCCTTTTCCCATGCTCAATTCGACGACCTAAATTTCAAACAAGCTCTTAAGTTAAAAAAGGATTTCTACCTCGAAGATGGATCAGTAACTGGTGGAGATCGGATGAGTTCGGATTTCAGCATCAGCAATATTCGAATTGCAAATAATCCCGCCGGATTCGATCGGGTTGTCGTTGACCTTTCAGGAAATCAGCTCGGAGAGAAAAAACCATTAGAAAGACCACCTTTTTATCTGGTGGAAATGGACCCCACGAACAAACGTGTATTGGTCACTCTTTATGGAAAACCTAAACTTGATTTTTCAACCAGTCAGACCATCCAGTCTGCAAAAAAATCAAAATCCATTTCGATGGTGGAGTTCACTCCACTGGTGAATGCAGATCGCTGGAGTTGGGCAATTCATACTCGAAATCAAGCAAAAGCAGAAATATTTGAACTAACCAATCCCGCCCGAATCATCATTGATTTAAAATAAGGACGATGGCCATGATCAAAAAAATTGCCATCATCGGTATGGGAAAAATGGGAGAAACCATCGCGCAAGGTTTGATGCATTCCTCATCAGCTTCCCAATATCAAATCATTGGAACCACCCGATCTCGGGAATCCGCTGAGGACGTAAAAAAACGGTTACAGATTCACTGCCATAACGACAACACGGCAGCGATGAAAAGCGCGGATTTAGTCATCCTTGCAGTAAAACCTCATCAAGCAGAAAAAATCCTGCGTGAAACCCCGCTAAATTCAGATCAACTATTAGTTTCGATTTGCGCTGCCATCACCACTGAACAGCTTTCCGAATGGAGCGGATCCAAAGCTGCAATCATCAGGACCATGCCTAATACTCCCTGCTTGGTCAAAAATGGTTTAACTGCAATTTGCAAAGGACCAAGGTGTTCCGATTCACAACTTAGGTCTGTAGAACAGATTTTTGGTGAACTCGGTGCTGTCACTGTTCTTGAAGAAAGTTTGTTTGATGGAGTAACCGGACTAAGCGGCTGCGGGCCTGCTTACGTTTACCTCATGATTGAAGCCTTGAGTGAAGCCGGGGTTAAAGTTGGAATATCTCGAAAGCAAGCAACCCTCATGGCTGCACAAACCATGATGGGGGCTGCAAAAATGGTTCTAGAACGAGAAGAACATCCAGCTGCATTGAAAGATGAAGTCACGACACCCGCAGGATGTACGATTGATGGCTTAATGGCATTAGAAGAAGGGAAGCTCCGCGTCACCTTGATCAAAGCGGTGTTGGCAGCCACCCTTCGCAGTAAAAAAATGGCAAAAAGAACCTGATTTTCGCGTCATTTTTTTGACGTGCTTTCAAAATTCTGTCACCTCTCTCAAAATTTTTAATGAGCAATTCATTGTTATTGTTTAATTGTTTTCATTCTCTCCCAATTTTTTTAATTCCTGATCATTTTTATCTAAATAAATTTTGACGGACTCCGAATAGTGGTATGTGCGCAATAACTGAGCGCCAAAGTCGGAAATGGTGTACGACTTTTAACAAATGGGGGAATTAAAAATGGGTTTACGAATTAATACAAACGTACAGTCGCTTGGAGCACAAAGAAATCTAGGCATTTCCAATCACAAACAACAGGGAAGCCTTGAAAAACTAGCTTCTGGATCCAGAATCGCTCGCGCTGCAGACGATGCAGCAGGTTTGGCGATTTCTGAAAAAATGAGAGCGGACATCCGCTCCATCCGTCAAGCAAGCCGAAACGCTAATGATGGTATTTCAATGGTTCAGGTAGCAGAAGGCGGGATTAATGAAGTTGGAAACATCCTGACCCGCTTCCGAGAACTCTCCATCCAAGCTGCATCCGATACTATCGGTGACAAGGAAAGAGGATTCATCAATAAAGAAGTCCAGCAACTTCGTTCAGAAATTGATCGGATTGCAAAAACCACTGAATTCAACGGTTCTAAACTACTCATGGGTCAAGGTGACCGTCTGGAAATTCAGGTTGGGCTGAATAACTCTCCCGAGCATGACCGTTTCATTTATGATGTTTCTAAAATGAATATTTCTGCGGATTATCTCGGTGTAGGTGACATCACCACTGAGTCCAAACAATCTGCACAGGAAAATCTAGCCAAGATTGATTCCGCAATTATGTCACTTTCTGAAAATCGCGCTGAAATTGGAGCACTTCAAAACAGATTGCAATCCAGCATCGCCAATTTGAATGTTTACGATGAGAACTTGAGCTCAGCACGCAGCCGAATCTACGATGTAGACATGGCCAGCGAAACTTCAGAGCTGACCAAAGCCAACATTCTTACTCAGGCCGGTACGGCGGTTCTAGGCCAGGCAAACCAAAACTCGATGAATGCTTTGAAACTATTGTCTTGATTCTCCCCACACCAAAAACGCAAAAGGCCCACTGGAAATTTCCGGTGGGCCTTTTGTAATTTTTTTTCATTCTTATCTGCTGATTAAAGCTCGCCTGGAAGAGGAGCCTCATTTTTACCTTTGTATCTAGGCTTCACTTTTCCAGCAGCAATTTCGCGTAAAGAAGTCACCGCAAGGCGGTTTTTACACTTCACCAAAACTTCTGAACCTTTCACAATCTGACGAGTTCTTTGAGTCGCCAAGTGGATAAGCTCATACATATTTTCAACATTATCTAAACAGTCTTCAATTGTTACGCGTGCCATAGGGTTTATTTCTAGCTGATTCAGAGCAAAAAGTCCAGCTCAGCCTCCTTTTCAACCTCTCTCCCTATTTCGTTTCATGGCCTGGTCCATTTCCCTTTTTTGAGAGCGTTCTTTTACATCAGCCCTTTTATCACCCTTCTTTTTACCCTTCCCTAGGGCAAGCTCGATTTTGACTCGGCCCTTCGTAAAATACATCCGGGTAGGAACAATCGTCTTTCCTTCCTGAGTTAAAGCCCCGTAAAGACGGCGAATCTGATGGGAATGGAGCAATAACTTTCGGCGACGACGCGCCTCGTGGTTCCAAATGTTTCCATGAGAATAGGGACCGATATGAACGTTCACCAGCCAGGCCTCCAAAGAACCTGACTTTTCCCCTCCCTTTTTTTTGCTCGTAATTTCAACAAAGGAGTCCCTGAGATTGGGGGCTGATGCTCGAATGCTCTTCACTTCAGTTCCAGTGAGAGCAATGCCAGCTTCGACCATTTCTTCGAGAAAATAATCACTACGGACATTCGGATTTGAAGCAATTAGTTTCTCGCCTTGTTTCTCACTCATTGGGAGTCGCTACTCCTAAACTCAAAATCAATTTGAAGGCTTCGTCCACCTTCAATCCACTTTCGATGACTTCACTTTCCGTAACCATGAGATGAAATCCTGAAGTTGGATTCGGAACTGTTGGAATAAACACACTGATAAAACCAGGAGGAATTCCCTTCATCGTTGCATGTCCTGTAACAAAAGCAACGGCTAGAACATCCTTACGAGGATACTCCACATAAACCACTCGACTAAATTGCTTTCCGCCTTTACTGGAAACAGCATTGAACAACTGTTCCAAGGTACTGTAAATCGATCCAAAAAATGGGATTTTTTCGATCCCCTCCTTCAGCCATTCGAAAACTTTTTTCCCAAAATAAAGTCGGGAGAAAAAGCCAACAAGAGAAACGATCACCACTCCGGAAAGAAGAACACCGCCTAAAATCAAAAGATCGAAAATCGGAGAAACCGGACCGGTCACCTGATGGATCGCTTCGACCATTCCACCAAAAATCCATTGAAAGACAATCAAGACGATCAGAATAGGAGCAAGAACAATCAGCCCAGAAAGAAAATGGTCTTTGATGATCAGCTTGATCTTGTTGATATTCATAATTCCAGACTTCCTTTTCTCCTGAACTTCAGTACGCCATTTCATCCTAGCAGGAAGTGAATGAAAAAATCAGTGTGAATTTTTCCAAATGGAAATCCAATCCTTCCAATCCAATGCTTCTGCACGCAAGGTCGGGTCAACGCCGGATTGATCGAGAGCACTTTTCCACTGAGTTCCACCCAAGTTTACCCGGAGCATTTTACGGCGATGCTGAAAGGCTGTTTTCAATAAATGGTTCCACTTTTTTCTGGCCATCGCGTCGGCAAGAGCAATGTAAGGTTGCTCCCTGCGCTTCAAAGTCACCACTTCCGACATCACTTTAGGTGGCGGATCAAATGCTTCAGGTTTCACCACAAGAAGCCTTTTTACTTCCCATTCATTTTGAACATAAAGGGAAAGAGATCCTCGATCGGGAGTAGAAGGTTCTGCATAAAGTCTTTTGGCGACTTCGGCTTGAAACATCAGAATCATTTCAGGAATCTGTGAACTCATTTCACACAGTCTCACGACGATCGCGGTTCCTGCTGAGTAAGGAAGATTTGAAACAACAACTGTTTTTCCGAGTGAAGCAAGCAGTTCATCCGACTGTTCGAGAAAATCACCTTCCAATAACTGATGGATTCGGGATTCAGGCTTCCAAAAGTCGATCAACACCCGATCTCGCTCCGCTACAAAAAATTTCTGCTCCAGCGGTATCTGATTCAAAAGTGGTCGGGTGATTGCTCCACGCCCGGGACCAATTTCGAGAAGGGAATGTCCGGGGTGTTTCCGAAGTGAATCGATCGTGGCATCAACAATTCCTTGAATGATTTTGTCGTCGGAAAGAAAATGTTGGCCAAATGCTTTTCTCTTGTCGAATGTTTTCATGATTCAGCAATGGCAAAGGCGTTTAAAGTTAAAAAATCCTGGATATCGAGACCATATCCCTGTGAAAAACGAACAGCTCCGGCAGCTGCAATCATGGCAGCATTGTCCGTACAATACTTCAAATCAGGATAATAAATCGGAACCGGGGACTCATCTGTAAAGCGTTGTCGAAGTCGGGAATTTGCAGCAACTCCACCGACAATGACGATACTCTTGGCATTTTTTTCTTTAGCAAGGCGAACCGCTTTTTTTACTAGTGGATCAAGTATGGCTTCTTGAATACTGGCACAAAGATCTTTCTTCATTTCATCGAGTTTATTGAGTTTTTCCAATGTTTGAATCTGTAGCAACACCGCTGTTTTCAAACCACTGAATGAAAAGTCATAAGTGTCCTTGTTTTTTAATCCGCGAGGAAGATCAAAAGAAGATGCATCTCCACCTTTAGAAAACTCATCAATCCATCTTCCACCTGGATACGGAAATCCAAGAAGCTTTGCCGTTTTGTCAAAGGCTTCTCCGGCAGCATCATCAATAGTCTCACCAATAATTTTCAAATCAGAAGCGCTATTACACTGAACAATTTGCGTATGTCCACCACTTACAGTCAAACATAAAAATGGGAAATTGGGAGCAGGTGTATCGATTAAATTTGCGAGTACATGTGCCTGCATATGATGCACGCTGATTAGTGGTTTATTTAAACTCAAAGCCAATGATTTGGCGAACTGTGCTCCCACTAATAAACTACCAATTAAACCAGGAGCCTGCGTAAAAGCAATGGCATCCAATGAAGC
>CAZZLF010000010.1:0-14583 GCA_964654965.1 uncultured Bdellovibrio sp. | reverse complement strand
TCATTCTTCATTAATTCTCGAGTAAGTTTACAATCTATTAATTAAACTAATTTAGTTAAATCATGACTTTACCTTGACTAATATTGTATATTATTTAACAATTAATCCAAGAGGGGTTTTTTGTTTACGTTCATATCAAAGTACAAACAGCTCAAATTAGGGACATTTTTTGTTGCTCTATTGATCGGCTTTTTTGAATTTGGTTTCGTTAACTTAACTCAAGCCCAAACAACATATCCTAAACTTGGTGATGTATTCAATTTTAACAGTTGTTTTAAAGACGAGTATGAATACAAACGAAAAGCTAGACGCCGTGAAATAGTTTTCTCTTTAATCAATAAATTTGCTGATGTTGCAGGAATTCAAAAATGGCTTTCGATTCAATACGGAGTTCCGTATACTGAATTTTATAATTTCTCAAAAAACTTTGGTCAAGATTGGTATCAATTTGGATTAAATGCTGGATCTGGTTACCAAGCTATTTTTAAAGCAGATGCGATTAGTGCAGATCTTCAAGCAAACTCTAGCGCAAGATCTGGTGTAAATGTTACTTTATTTAAAACACAAATCCCCGTGGTAGATGCTGGACTAGGTGGCGGAAACTACATGGATCTGTTTAATCCTGGCACTGGTTTTTCTAACATAACTTCCACAGATACTTTTAAGAAGTGGAAACCTAAAATTGAAGCTAATGTTAAAATTTTTGGAATTACTGTTTATTCAAAAACGATACCACAGGGAACAGATGGACCGTCCGAAGCGTCCCTAAAAAATCTTCAAAAAGCGTTTGAAGAAGATGCTTCTAAAATTGAAGATAAATTTGATGAATTCAATGACAAGCTGAAAGCTAACTCTACAGATATTGGTTCAGATGATAATGGGGCGCAAGCAGCAGCCGAAACCACATCATCCAATCCTGAACAGAAATCTAAACTTAAAAAAAGTTTTTTTAACTTCAGAAGAAGCGCTAAAGATATTTTTGGAACAGCATTAATCATCCCCATTGTTCCACCCCTCAACGTTGAAATCGATTTTGGAGTCTACTTCAGTTCATCGCTTGATTTTCAACTAGGTATTTCAGGTGGAGGTTTTTCAATTAATGTCAGCAAAAACCTTCTTTCAACAAGCCCGGGCCCAAACTTTCTCGATCAAGCAAAAAACGGCATGATGAATAACCAAATTGTATCGTTATTCAATGGAATTTCAAATTTAGACTTTTCCAGTGGCAGTTTTGCAAGCTTGGCATTTTCAGATGAAGGTCTTGAAACACTCAACCAAGTAGTCGAAGCTGTTGAGTATGGGATGAGTCTTGGAAATTGGATTTCTGGAAAAAGTGGCCCATTCAATAAGGAAGTCAAAGCATCAGTCAAAATCTTACCATCTATGAGCGCAGGCGGTTTTGCCAGTGCCGCAGTTGTACTTGATCTTGCCGTTGCAAGCGCATCAGCCGGAATAGAAGGAAATCTAAACCTGATTCAGGCAAAAATCGGTGGAGGATTAGATTTTTCATCAGTTTCAGATTATCTGGATTTGACTGCAAATGGGTTCATGAATTTGATGTCAGGAACCATCGACCTTTTTGCAAAATTGGCTGTCGATGCTGTTGTTTACAAAAACAGCTGGGAATGGCGCTGGAATCTGTTTAGCTTTCCAGGCATCACCAAAGAGTTCAACATTCCGATCGCCAGAATGGCTTATCGAGGTGGGAATGCCTCAATCAATTTACCTTCAATTCGTGCATTCTTTTGCATCGATCAAAACTTTAAGCCTGTAAAAAAATATTCTTATACTGGTTCATCCATCAATGAATGTGATCTTTCAACTCGTTTTGTTCCTGATGACACTTCAAATGAATTAAACAGAACAATGTCGTCATTGCTGATTTCCCACAATATTGCTCCATTGGATGCAACCGCACCTTGTGTTATTACGATGGGTGGTCAAAATATTGTTGCAACTTCTTTTGATACTTCAAATTGCTTAAGCCGCCTTCTTTCTGCCGATATAGTTCAAATTGCCCGTTCACTTTATCCTGGAAAATTCACATCCAATTTATACGATTTACAAACTGGAAATCCATCTATCGCGTTAGAAGCATTTGTCAATGCTTCGCCTGCAGGAACGCCATTTTTTGTTTCAACTGGTGTTAACAAATATGAATATGATTGGAGTTTCTATTTTAAAAACGCTGAATCCGCCGCCCAAGCCGCAGGTCGCCCCCTCACCAATGGAATCTATCAAGACAGCAACAGCAACAATTACATTCCAGAAACTGAACCCACCATAACGGTTCCATCCATCACCACACCGGGACTCACCAATCCCATCGCCGTCGAAAAAATCGGCTGGCTGAATAATTCCGATCTCATCGCTGCTGCAAATGCACAAAAAGTAGGATTTTGCAGCTTAGAACGTGGCCCGATTTCAAACGACAAAAATGACCCCAGCGGAAGATGTTCTTATTACGTGAAAGCAATGGGCGTGACTTTTCCAGATGGACTTAGCTGTGTGAGCAGTACCGGTTCCTTACTCAGTACCCAAAGTGGCCAATACGTAGAAAAATCAGCATCTCAGTACGATTGCTCCAGCTCATCGACGAACAATAATCCTGAGCAGGTTGCCGCATGCTTACTCAGAAAAGCTTTTCAAAACAATTACTGTTACCCGCCTGCAAAGGCAAATTACATCGTTCGACTTTATAACTTCCTAGCGAACGCCAGTGAAGAAGATTTGATTTATCACCTGTGGGACATTTCTAAAACTTCTGTGGCTACGAGTAGAGCCACCATGGTGACTCCAGGAACCACTCCTCCTTATACATTAAACACCTGCAGAATAGGTTTATGGCGTGACTCTTTTCAAGGTTATCGTTTTAAACAATTAGTCTACGGCAACGCTTGTAGCTACGGTAACAATGGGTGTGATGTTCCGTGTCCTGGTGTTGCAGGAGCAAGTAACTTTTCGAACTCCTGTACCGCTGGTTCATGTTTGCTAGGAGTGAATAAACCGGCCAGTAAAGATTGCTATTACATTAATACTTCGCCCATGTCTTCGCCCCCATCTTCACCCAATGTTGTATATGAAACCCCTACCTTATATAAAGGTACCTGTAGTGCATCCATCCAACCTAAGTCAGGCGGCTCATGGACTTACACACCAAAAGTCATCACTTGTAAGGATGTTAATGGAGCTAATACTGCTGGTGGTGCAAATGGTACTTGCGACTGTACCGATGCAAACGTTACCAGCGCCACTCGGTTCTCTAGCAATTCGAGCTCCACGCCTTCGATGATTAGTGATTTTAGAAATGCTCTTTTGACCAGTAAATGCGAAATCGACATGAGCACTAACCCTACTCCAGTCAAAGAATTCCAGCAGACGCCAGGAACTTGTGAACTCATTGCTCAATCACCGCCGACAACCGGTATACCCGTAGTCGTTCCATTTGCTCTCGGAACCAATTCTTTTGCTAACCGAGCCGAATGTAAAAACATGTTTAGCGGAGCTGAATCAAGCCTTTGCGATAAAGCCAAATCAAAATTACCGGCAGGCACAACCATTGCCGCAATATCTTCGCGCTTCAAGGGAAGAGAAATCGATGAGATCACCACCTGCCGTTACGAATCTGATGGTTCAACTTTGACGACTACTGCTGGCCCATCATTAACATCGAATGCACCTGTCAAAGAGGGCTGTGATATTTTAGTAGGTAATGCGGTCACCAGCACGATCATGGTCAAAACCTTCAATGGCATGAGTGGCGACGGAATCAACTGCGCGGAACTCGTCCCTGATGTACCAAAATTTTGTAAAAACTTGGATGATGCTTCCTTATCCAAAATGCGCAATTTGAATTACAACATGGCTGCAATTCAAGTTTTCACCCGTTTGAACACCTTGAGCGCCAATGGTACACCCGTAGCCGGTACCCCTGCACCACTAGGAACAACTTGCGATTTGAGCACTCCAGCGCCTAAATTAACCCGCGACTCCAATGGTAACCCACTGAGCGCCTGTGATTTGATCGCAACAACTTCACAAGGAAGTAAGCTGATTGTCGATCGTAAAATGACTACAGCCACATCCACGGCAGACACCTGTTTTAATTCGTTCCAACCCTATTCACTTGCTTGTGAAAGTTTGCCGAGTAATTCGGTAGTAAAGAATGAAATCATTTCAAAACCAGGATCATTTGTGAATGGTGGTCAAGTGGTATTGACCATGAGATTCACCCCAGTTACAGGCGCCGAAACCACTCGGGTCATGACTCCTGCTTGTACTTTCGGCCCACCATTAAACACTAATAAAAAATGCGAGTTGCTGGTTACCCTTCAAAACGGAACACAACTCAACATGAATGGCACCATTCAAAATGACAATTCTTTTGCTACTACCAACACCAAATGGAATACTCGAAATTTAACTTACATGGGTGCCGCTGATTCTCAGCAATGTATCAATCGATTTTTAGCAGGAGCCACTCTGCCAACCGCGGTACCTGCATTAGGGGTCGCTCCTCCAGACGTGAACAAAAGCTCTACTTGCTTTGGACTTTCTTCTCAAATCGTTACCGCCAGTTCTGGAGGCACAAGCGGTGGAACAACAGGTGAAACCGCTCCTTCGACGGGAACCAGCTCTGGCTCTAGCGGGGCACTATTGAAGAATCAGACCATTCAAATGCGCACACGGTTCAATAATGCGACGGCAGCTCCGACTTATATCGGAAGTTGTAAATACGATGCGACCGGAAAACCAACGTTCACCCCGGCAACCATTCAGCAAACAGCGGCTCCTACTTTAGCGGGATCAAATGGTGGAACTTATGCTAACAACACCAACGGAACTGCTGCTCCTGAAATTACCGATCTCTACTTGAACCCGACCAATAGCCTTCAATTCTTCTTGAAAGTGAAATACAGCGGACCAAACCCACCTCCTACGAAATTTAACGGATTTACCGTGAATTTTCCGAATATGTTAAACTTACCTCAAACGATTCGGACCGGATTACTTCAAAACACACCGGCACCTGCGGCGGGTTCAGGCTGCTCTGGAACACTCGGATCAAATTATGCATGCAGACTTCCTAATCCAAATGAAATCATGACTATTGGACCATTCAGTACCGGATTGATTGCCGATTGCTTTAATCTGAGCAAAGTTAATGCAGAACTCAGAGTACTGTACCCTTCTGATGTTCCTCTATCATTTCAATTACCGATCACCACCAAATACAGCAAAACACTGACGGGCATCACTCAATGTGCAAATCCAAATGCCTATGCTGACTCAGTACCGGTGATTACGGATATAATTCTTTCCAATACTGCATTTACAAACATTCCAGCCAGTACCTCTAGCGGGTCTGCCCCAATCTTTAAAGGAGGGCTCGGCACGCCACCAGCAGATTACCGTTATACCATCAACTTCCCAGTGCTTCAGGAACTGCCAGTTGGGTTACAGAACAAATTGATTCAAGCTGCTTCAGAATATTCACACAATGATTGCACTGGTACACGCGGTACCGCCAATTACTTGTGTAAATTTCCGATTCCAAATGAAACTTACAACATGGGATTCATGCCTACGGGAATGCTTGCAGATTGCAACAACCCAAGCGTACTGAAAGCGGAAGTGAAATTGGTTTATCCTGCAACTGTGGTGAACCCTTCTCCGATTGTGAAGCCGTATACCAAAACGGTTACCGGGCTGAATGGTTGTGCATGTGCAACTCCTTATGCATTGATCAGTCACCCTTACACCCAACTGCTTGCAACCGCGCCTTCAGAGTATAATCGCTGCGTGAGTCTTTCTAATAAGTCACCTCTCGGTACCGCGTATAAATGCTGCGCGGACTTAAATTTACAATTACAGACTCCAACACCGACTCCAACACCATCTCCGACTCCAACACCATCTCCGACTCCAATTCCGACTCCGGCTGCTTATGGCTGTGATATTCGGTCACCAACATTATCGGTTGTATTAAACTTTGTGGCTTGTGCCAACACCTCCACATGTCTTGCAGACGCTCGTTTCCAAAAAGTTAATGTCTGTAAAAGTTATAGTGGAACATATAGCATCAAGTGCTATTCCAATTTTAATGGCTATCCAAATAATAATTGGAATTATTCCTCTTTTGACGAGTCCTGCTCCCCAACAACTTCTCCAACTCCTGCACCTGCATCTTCACCAACCTCCACTTCTACAAAAACAGCTATTTAGCATTATTGATCCCAAATTTGAGAAATCTTTCAATCAGGCTTAGACTGAAATCATGAAAAAATTCATTCTTTCACTGATCTCACTTCCTCTCATAGGAATCGCGATTCTGTTTTTACTTCCTCGCCCAAGCTTTGAAATCGAGGCCCCTCGTCCTCATTTTTGGGATTATCCCAAAGTAAGCGAAGCGAAGTATCATACCGAGATCAATGCCGAGGGAAAACTCGTGATCGAACTCGAACACCCGATCTTAAAAGGCGTGACTCCTGAAATGATTTCTTGGTGGTATCGAAACCTAGCAAGCGGTAAGGCGACGATTCAAGGAAAAGAATATGAATTTTATCATCTGTTTCATCTTTCTGAACACGGACAAACCCGTGTTATTGAACCTGCAACAGATGGAAGCAACGGAATGGGAGTTGGTG
This sequence comes from uncultured Bdellovibrio sp., assembly GCA_964654965.1. Classification (GTDB taxonomy): domain Bacteria; phylum Bdellovibrionota; class UBA1018; order UBA1018; family CAIMNF01; genus CAIMNF01. The sequence goes on along the minus strand of CAZZLF010000010.1, from coordinate 7,936 downwards.
CGCTGGTATACCGGCAAGAAAAATTCGGCCCTTTTTTGAGTAAGGGAATGGGCCGCGTTCTTTCGTTTGACTCCAATGGTTTCACTGTATCACCGGTACTGGGGCCGCTTTCTTTTGGTACCATTGAACATCACTTTGAACCAAAAGAAGATGGCACTCTTTATCGGGTTAAAACGATTTTGGGATCAGATGCACCCGTGATCGGGCGCATACTTTCACTTTATATTCGAACTAAGCAATTTCCACCGGAAGTGGTGCAAGAGTGGATTCGTCACCAGGTAGAAGAAGTAGGAAGCCTTTCCCACTTTTTACCTGAATTGTTTCACGAACAAGTTAAGACCGCTTCGCACGGCAACGAATGACCACAGAATAAACTTCTAAACCAGGATAGTACATTTTGCCTTGATAACGATTCAGAAACTTTGGAGAAGCACTGAACACGAGTTCATCTTTTGTTTCAAATAGAAACGTATCAGTGTTTGCATCATAAGTTGTTTTTAATGGCCCTCGATCAAAGACACCGATATGGGTCGCTTGCTCGAATTCATATTTTCCGTTTTTGCAGGAAATATCGAGATAGTGTTTGATGTACCAACCATCACGGTAGGTGCAATTCAAAACTTGTGGAGTTTCTCGTGCCCCTTCAACTTGGCAATCGGAAGCCAGAGAGGGCAAAGAAAGAAGCATTCCAAAAATGAGGGGCATAAATGTTTTCATGGCGCATATATTAAATAATAATTATTTAAAAAGAAACTGATTTTTTAGTTTTTTTACACCTTGCCCGCCCACCCTGATTTTAAGGTAAAACCGCAACTTCCATACATCACTAAGTTATTGTATTTATTATATTTTTATTTACTTTTTTCACTCGCCTAAAACCATAGCAAAATAGTATACTATTATAATTAAGGCATTGGAAACAGACGATGTTTGCATTATTGGTCACCATTTTTTTGAGCCAATCCTGGGGCGCTAACAAGCCTCCAGACAGTCCACCATTAAGCTGCGAATGCATCAATGACTCTAAAACAACCCCCTGTGGAATCAATCCCGCATTCATGTCTCAAAATAAAAACGACCTGATGAGGCAGTTGGGGTTTGATGTACCCAGTGACAATGAAAACATCAATAAAGATGAGTCGGGACACGCCCTTTACCGATCACTCGCTTCGTTTCTTGAAAAAAGTGATCGAGGACATCTGTTTTATCCAGAGTACTACACTCGAGCGACGGAAAACGCATCCGTTCTGACATTGAAAAGCAAATTCACTCCGAAAAATCCTACCGAGACCGATGAATATTTTCGTTGCTCCATTCCCAAGGAAAAATACTGCATCTATAAATCAAAATTGAGGCCCTACATCGGTCTTGCTGCAAAAGCTTCAGGAATCGATTATTCCTTTCTTGCATGCCAGGCATATGTTGAAAGTAGATTCAACTCCCACGCCCGGTCCAGCGTGGGTGCGATTGGCTACTCTCAGATCCAACCCAACAACATCGAACACATGAATAAGATTTTAAAAAAATCGATTCACAGATTAAATCAACGCAGCATTGCCAGTGTCTCGGATCACTCATTTCAATCACCGACCAAAGCACATGAAGCAATTGGCCGGTTGTGGAAAGAATTTTGGAAGGGAACCAAGAACCCTCCTCATTCAATTTGCCATAACGACCTCACCTGCTATCGCCAAGCTTTTTTGGCACAGGCACTATGGCTAAAGACCGACATGCTTGCCTTTGCTGTTTCTAATCAAGGGTTGAATGTTTCATTTGATGATCAGGGAGACTTTAGAATCGAAAATATGGACAAGGGAGATTCGCTACTCCTGCTTGCCGGAAGTTACAACATTGGCGTGACGAAAACCATTCGCTTGGTTTCTCAATATTGTAAGGGTGCCAGCAAACTGAAGGAGTGCCTCGATCGTATGTCCAATGCAAGAATCAGTGACCCTAAACACAAAAAATCTCACGGCAAGGATATTCAAGCGATTTTCAATTACGTCATGAGAATTCGAGATTGTTCACAACAATACTCAGCTGAAAAACTCGATTTCGATGACGATGGTCGCTGGAGTGCTGAAACTCGCACTGAAAAACAGAATCAACAACGCGACCAGGTTGCTCAATGTTTGTCGAATCCTTGTCCTTACTGAACAAAACCGGTGAGCTGATAACCTACTTTTTCCAATTGCACCGCCACTTCGGAATCATGCGCATGCGGATTCGGCGAATTGAGTGGCCATCCAAATAATTTTTCAGGACACATTAATGGTTTTGGCATGTTCTATTTCTCCACCTGAGCTTCACAACTCAAATCTTCATAAGTTACCAGCTTGTATTTAGTCTTGCCGCCGTCACAGCGGTAGTAAGTGATAAAGGAACCACGAATTTCACCGGGTACCTGGGTTTGCATCACGCAAGGGGCCTTCCCTTTTTCCCCCTTAGGCAGCTGTTTTGCTTTTTTGAAGATTGGCCCGCAAGGTAACTTACCTGCAGCCTCTGCGGGGCAGATAAAACCAAATTGAATTAAAAAAATGAAAAAGAATGACGATCGGCTGATGACACTCATTGGGCTGCTCCTTCAAACTCTTTCAGAATTTCACTGATTTTGGTCGATACATAAGGTGTGTTCAATTCCATAGGAACTTGGCTAAACCGTTCCTTGATTTGAGCTTTTTCTTCAGCATTCAGAAGCTTTTTCTTTAATAGTTTGTCCGTCGCCCGAAGGGCTGACTCAAACTCTCTCGGTTTTTTTGAATTCAAAAACTTGAAAATGGATGCCTTAATGAGTTTGGTATCAATCTCAGGATAACTCGACATCACGACCAACGCATCTGGACGCTGATCTGTTCCCAATTTTGAATAAGAATGAAATAGGTGTTGAATCATTTTCTGGCGTACTTTTACGTTTCGAGTTTCAGTGATCATGTTGAGCGAATCCTGGAACTCTACTCCCATAGGGTTACCCTCGATACCTTGATTGAGGAAAGAAACCCACTTTGAATCAGGATTTTCGGCGTTCACCACCAATTTAATCAATGCAAGTTTTTTTAAGCGAGCATGGGCACGGGGCTCTTCCAACCATTTTTCTAAAGCACGATAATTTTTTGAATTGCGATTTGGAGCAGGTAGACGCTCCACCTGAAAAAACAAGGTGGAAGCTGAAAGAATCATATTCGAGTTCAAACCACTCAGCGTCTGAAGTGCGATTTCCATGAGTCGTTCGTGATCAGATTCACGATAGGCTCTGAATCCGTTTTGAATGAAGGTAGAACGAATCAATTCGGCTAATACAAGAAAATCGCGTTCAGGACGATAAGATTTTGAAAATTCATCCCAGTTCCTGGTAGCAAAAACGTTTCCCAAGGGCGTGGTCAATTGAAGTGCGGCCTTTTCTTCTCGTTCTTTCAAAATCTGCTCGGCAGTTTTGCCAGGAGGTCCATCGAAATGTGAAATGGATTTTTTCTTGAACCAATAGAGTGATCCAGCAGCAATGAGGATAAATGCCAAAACTCCAAAACTAAAAATGGATAAACGCCGATTGGAGAAAGAAAAATGTTTTTTACCGTTCATGATGATTCCGTTGCCCATGATTCAATGATGCAGAGATCACCAGATCTTGTAAAGTGCCGGAAGTGTAGCAGATTTTCTATTATCAAATACATGCAATGCATTGATCTTTGGTGAGTAGATCAACGCGTAAGGATAGATACTCGAAGAGATCGAAGTCGTTGTCACCCTTTTCGACATGAGGTCGATCGAGAACATCTGAGATGAAATACCTGAACCCACATACACGATTCCATAGACCATTTTTCTGTCGGTATCCATGATCATTTTTGGAATATTCGGATTGTACTCACTCGGATTGACAGAAGGATTCGAAACCGTTGCCAAAATCTGACAAGTAGGATTGGCTGTGGATGCATTCGAGATAAGTACAATTTTTCCTCCAGGGCTATTGATGGAAGAACTGGAAGCGAGCACGTAAAGGCTGTCATCTTTCTGGCTATAGACTCCGGTCAATGGTGTACCCTTAAAACTGCAGGTAGGACCAGTGAAAGATTCCGCTGGGTCTGCAAATGCAATGCTACTGACTGGTGTCGCTGCCACCTTGTTATTAGGAGCCCTGCTCCCCGTTAATTTACTGATCTTGATAAAGCCCCTCCAACTGGCGGCAACGCTGGAGTTCTGACCGATCAATTGAAAGAGACGGTCTCCGTCGACGATGTTTTTTCTCACGATATTACTACCGACCATTTCATTGATAGAACTATGAATTCCAAACATCGAATAAAGCCAAAATTGAGATCGAGCATTATTTGATTCCAAAAAGTAATACAGATCTTGGTCATTATCGCTTGATGGAGGCCAAGTTGTTTTACTGGAATCACCCCAAAATACAGCTGTGCTTTTTTTCGCTTGGGCATATTTGGAAAAAGCCAGGTATCCAGCAGGTGCATAAGATCCTGATTGATAAAAAACTGAGTTTGGATTTGGATTGGAAGTACTCAACGTATTACCAAAACAGGTGGATGTAGCGTTCGAATAATAACTGAGATTACCAGGGGCATAATTATCCAAGGTAGAAGCTGCAACCGTGATGGTTGTTGCAGACGGTTGGATACCGATCCATCTTACTTCACTCGTTGAAGTGTATTTACTTCCGGTTGAAGTGACACAACTCTGGTTCATCGCTAGGGCGGAAGTATTCACAGAACCCTGGGTAGTTAATTCCCTGAAACGAACGGAAAGCCCAGTGATTGTGTTTCGGTCTGTATAGGCGATATAAGTCTTGTTTGCGTATTCGACCGACATGGCAAAATCAACAGGATTGGTTCCAGCGATCATGTTCGTAGTCGTTGAAAAATTCACGGGGTCAGATGGCGGGTACACCACCGATCCCGCCGTCATGAAGTTCGGTTGTGAATTCAAAACCTTGATATTCCAGACATAAGTTCGTGAATTTCCACCAATTGGATTTTCACTGCTATTTCCAATCTGTAGCCGAACCACCATACTTCCAAGTGAGTCGGACCTGACATCATTGATGTTGTGCTGACCGGTGCAATCATTGTTCGCCCCCGATGAAAGATCAGTCAGATTTAAATCATAAGCAACTCGACCAAAATCCGCGTTAGCTGAAACATTCGGAACCATTCCTGCATTTTTAAGACAACCATTCACATACCATCGGTAATGAAGAGGATTGGTCGAAGTAAAGGAGCTCAACTTGGCAGACAGTTTGACGATTTCTCCTTCATTCGCTGAAATAGAGAGTGAACGTGGTTGATTTTGTATGGTTCCGGCAGGGAAATTATCCTGATATGTTTTTTCGATCTTGAATACATTCGGGTTTTTCCAATATTCAAACCTTGAAACAAAGCTGTTTGAATCATAGTAAAGAAAACCATTTTGATCATTCGGCGTATAAGTCAACGTGGTCGTATTCGGAGATCCGTTCGGTGTTCCTGAATAACTTCCAAAACAGTTCTCGCATCGACCATAAAAATCAGCGTACTCATCGTCAATTTCTTTCGATTCAGTTGCTCCGGCAGTAGTTGCGGTTTTGATCCGTTTTGCTTCAGTCACCGCAATTTGAGGAACATTGCTCAAAATAGTTTGGCCATCTACCAATTGAAGATTCAAATTTTGTGTTGCTGCATCGCTGGTATTGACTGCCGAGCTCAGGTAACAGTACTCCTGAGTTAATGTTCCATTGGAATTCTCTTTGAAACGGATGATTGTTTTACCACCGGTAACCGCACTACCACTACATTTTGACTTTAAAACTGCCATGATTGGAATAGAACGAATCGGGTTAGCCAGATTGATCTGAGTAAATGGAGGTTTGCTCCAACGAAAGACGTGGCTATCGGTGACGTAAAATCCATCTGTGGTATCCTTTTTTAATGGAACAACAGTCGTGGAAGCATCAATACCGATGAAAAAATTATTCAACTTTTCTTCAGAACGGCTGATATTCAGGGAAATCGGATAATAGAATTCATTTGCTGTATAAGCATAAACCTTGGATCCTTCAAAACCAGGCCCCGCAGGGTTCGGATTCGGTACAATGAAGAGAGGTTTACCCTTCACCTGCACCTTGAAAGAAATGTCACGATTGTTACCTCCGAGCAAACCCGCTTTAGGCGGAGAAGAAGCATCGGGATTCAAGGCCCAACCCAGCGAAGGATCTCCTGGGTCTGTGATGGTGATTTTTGAAGCGGTATAAATGCCAATTTGTGAACTGTCAGGAGTGCCGGTAATAGTGAAGTTCTGAAGAGCTTTTTTTGAAGAAGAATCATAAGTTGCATTTGAGTTAGAAACACTAAATGCCATAAAAGAAGGATGTCCACTCATGGCTGGATTAAATCCGGTAGAATTGTCGGTGACCAGTCGAGTACCATCGTTATCGTAAATTCGAATATTATAGGTCGTGGTTTTTCCGGTTTCAAATACAAGGGTATTCGAATCTAAATTGGTCAACGTTGCACCATTGACCAAATAAACCAACGGGTCATTGTTTTTAACCTGAAGACGTGCCCAGATCCAACCTCGATTTGTTTTTGCATCTACTTTGAAGGCATTTGGAAATCCGGTACTGCTATTAGGAACATAAGCAGTATCTGAGATTTTTACTGGAATCAAAAAACCCTGACTACTTGAAAGATACCTTGCCTGAGTATCGTTGGGTTTAAACGTAAAAGAAATGGTGGTATTACCGACGGTTCCACTCAATGCAGGAGCTGAAAATCCTGTCATTCCTCCGGTGGTGAGATTGTAGGTTGCGGTCCCCTGATTATGAATCAATAAAACTTTATTAGGAATTCCTTCAGGCAGAAAAATCGTTTTTAATTTATCCGTAGTATTGTCATCTTTGGTTTTAATCGTGAACGTTGTCTGGCTGTCTTCAGTTAATTCATAAGGCACAGAATTCAACAAAACATCGCCATCCTGAATGGCCATGGTTGTGTCATTGGTATAACTATTGGACTGTGAAATGCCAAAATCGCTTGGTGCTCCATAAACCGGTTGTTTTCCCACCGTTCCAGAAGTAAAGACACTGCTCCACCCCGTCGCACCACCGGCTGTCGTATAAAGATTGGGGTTAGGGTTATTTTGATTCCACGTCCCACTTGAAGTTTCAAGAAAGAAATAAGGTTTTCGATTGGGTTCTAAACTTTCAAATTGAAATTTAAACTGAGTGATTGGACCATTCTTTTTCTCTCCGCTATCATTGGTCACACCAGAATTTGAAGTACCGGAAGGATATCTTGCTCCAGTACCAAGTACGTTCATGGTTGCATTTCTATTGTCTTGAACATCGAGAGTATAGGTGAACTTTTTACCATCATCCGTACTGGTGCAATCGACACCAACGCAAGAGCTCGGCGCCCATTGAAACTTACAGACATCATAGTTTCTTAAATTTGCATAATTGAGAGTCGCTACGTTCGGATAATTGAGCGGAGCATCGACACAACTGGTTCGAGGGGCAATCGGCAAAAGCTGGGGAACTGAACTGGGTTGAGGAGACCCCTGATTGGGATTGATCAGAAACTGCATGATATCAAATGCATCACTAGCCAAGCTCGAGAAGGAATCGGTTACACGGTAATCGACGGTCGCTGTTGCATGATTTTTCACATACACTTCAATCAACCCAGACTGATTCGGGCTTTTCCAGAAGAAAACATTTCCCGTAGTGGGATCAGGAGTCGGTGAAGTCGTGATGGAAATATCAAGAGGCTGATTGTCGAAGTCGACATATTCGGCTCCATAGTGAATCGGCGGATTGGGAGTGACCGTAACTGAACCCACATTCACTGGATCAGAAGTCACCCAGTTTCCATAACCGATGTACTTTTCTTGTTGATCATTCTGATCCAAGAAAAACGTATTGATCGGTTGGGAATCAAAATATACTGCG
>CAZZLF010000009.1:0-15316 GCA_964654965.1 uncultured Bdellovibrio sp. | reverse complement strand
GCGTTGACTGCATCCAGATTATTGGAAGTGAATGCACCATAAAGAGCCGGGAAAATATCCATCGTATAACTCGTCAATTGCCCCGATGGAAATCCATAAGTTTCAGGCCTGAAAATTTTCTGAACCGTGAGAGTAAAGTTGGCATTTGTCGAATTCAATACCTGATTTTCAGTGTGAGATGATCCACAAGTTGAAGGAATGGCAAAGTATCGCTGATCTGCAAAAATGGTAAGACTATTAATCGCCGCACAACCCGCTGCTAGACCAAAGACAGTTTGAAGTTGAATGGTCTGACTGACTTGACCCACATTCTCAAGAATCAAAACTTCATTGTAAGGTTGATTATTCGAGTTTTTCAAAACAGATGAATTGAACTTGATTCCCATGACTCCTTGATTCGTGAAGTTTTGAGCCGTGGTTGCATCAAGCGAAGTACTGACCAGACGAGCGTGAGGGGTGTTACCGGCATCGTTCCATCTTGAATAAAATATTGCTGGATTCGAATTGATGATCGGGGTTGGCAAAGGCAAAACCGGAGGCAAGGTCATATCGGCAGGATCAGAACTCTGAAAATAACTGAAAAAAGGAACAAATCTGAGGAAGGATTCACTTTGTATTCCACGGGATCCCAACAAATTGGCTTCAGCCTCATAGCGACCAAGCATGGAGCCCATGGCTGGAGCACGAGAAGAGCCACGAGTACGGTTTTCATCACTCATCGTGATGACTAAACCTCTTGGGGCAGAATTTGCCTGGCTTAAAATATCTTTTCCACCAGTAATCTGGTTAATACACGGACTCATTTCTTTCAGCCTTGCAAATAGTTTTAATGGTATTGGTGCTGTCAATTCATCGAGGGGGTCATCCACATTTTTTTTGCGGTTTCCGGAAAGACTTAAATTGGTGAGAACGTTTTGAATAAAACTAGCGGGAGGAACTCCATTTGCGGTATTCAGATGATTTTTGGGTTGCCACTTCACTCTTAACCGGTGGTAAACCAATTTTTGAACAATTGGATTTCCCTGTGCATCGTTCACCTGATAATAAACCGGAACAGGTTGCATCTGATTCGGAACATTTGCCTGCCAGTTGCAAACTTCAGGGTCTACCGCCGCGCTATTGTTTGCCGGTATTGCCTGATAAGTCTGTCCCCAAAAGCGATGATAGTTGGGAGCATTAAAATTACAAAACAGCAAACCATTTGCATTTAATGCAGCTTGGACATCATGTTGCATGGTTATGTAAACGGGGTCAGATGTTTCGTGCACATCCAAACCGATATTACTGTAATCGATCGCATTGATTTCAAAAACCCATCCCCCTGCACCGGGCTGGGGAATCGGAGCTTGAGAGTGTTGACTCCAGGGATCCACCGGATCAAACTGGTTTTCGTTATTCGTCTGCATGTTGCAGGCTTGGTCAAACTGTCGTGGAAAAGAATAAAGATTCACACTCGCCTGCTGAAGATCATTTCCGAATCGTGAAAAAGAGGGAGAATTCACCAATGTCACTGCCCCAGCAATTGTCACGTTAATCGATGAACTCACACTAAAGGGCTGTGTTGCATAGGCGGAAATGGCACGGCTGGTACCCTGTTGAAACGCCCGCGTTCTTGCCTGTTGTCCAATGTTGATCGGGTTCGGGAATTGGTTGGTTAAACCCAAAAACGGTAAGTTCACAGCAGGGGTGTATCCAGCCGAATTATTCAAAGAATTGATCTCACCGACGAGATCAGCATAATAGGTGTCCCAGCGTTTCCACTTGGTCTTATCGGGAATTCTTGCATCCAAACTGACCACATACTCACTGCCGTTCGCATCAACATCTTTAGTCGAAGAATGTGCGAGGGTTACGTCAGGGTCATAAGATTCATGGTTCACCAAGCGCCCTGGAACTGAAACAAATTTGATTTGACGATAAACCTGTTTGAATACCGATTTTCCACCAACTGCAGGAGGACGGTCACTCACGTTGATCTGGTAACCAAATTTAGAGTCGGCTTGTGATTCCGCTACGTTCTTTACTGAATTGTCGATTCTGATTTGAACCAATCCTGCTGCGCATCTGCGGTGAAGAACTCCGTTTTGGTCAGTACATTCATTATTATCTGAAAAAATAAGTGCTTGCTGACTGAGAGGCATGGGATCAACCTGCGGATCGGGTTGAGGTAAAAGCTGGCCAATGGAGGAAGCTTGCTGACCGAATTGAAGATACCCACCCACTGCTCTTGTGGAATCGCTTACGTTTGAAAGGTTGAAGAAAAACTGGTCAGGTGCCGCATTCGGATCATCATCGAGATCAGGATCGAAAATCTTGAAAGCACAACTCCAAGGCCCCTGCTGTCTTCTGGTAATCGGAAAAACAAAATCGATATCGCTTTGGTTTTCGTTTTCAGGCTCGCAGTGGGATGCATGCTGATACCAGGTATCCGGAGTTAATGATGTATCCGTCGGAAGGTCAGCGGCACTCCAGGGTAGTTCACCCTGAGGAATCAACTGGGAATCAAAAATAGTCGAATTGATTTTTCCATTATCGCGGGTGAAAAACTTCGGAGCCCGGTTGTTATTGATGTATTTGAAATTCCAACGGTAAGGGATGTACATCATTCCATCTGAAATCAAATAATAGACATCACGATAAGCAGTTCTTCCACCAGTGGTATCTGGAGGATAAGCGACAGAATCCAGGGCTTCGTTAAATTGTATGGCGGTCGACGTGCTGTAAGTATCAACTTCTTCTGGTTGACTCAGCTGATTGATGACGTCGGAAGTTGCGACTGGTTCAGCAATGATCAAGGGTTGTTGGGTAAGTGCCGCGGGCAAAACTCTGGGCGTATAATTGATAAAAAAGTTTTTATCGATGAAGTCCTCATCGGAATCATGACCTTGAGCGGTTACTCTTACTATTGATCCTTCTTGAATAAACAGGTCTCTACCAGGCAAAGGAGAACTGCTGGCCGTAACCAGCTCAGCCGGAACATTGGAATGATTGAAGGGATTCACTTGCGCTGGCTGATTATTAACTCTGAAATTGGCGGCGTAGCGATAGTTATCTAGACTTTGTTCGGGTGTATTTTCCGCCAATAATCCTTGCGGAGTTCTCACATCCCACTGATAAACGATTCCATCTTGCTGAATGGCGTTCAAAAAAGCTATATTATTGGCCAGACCGTTGGTGAAATAGCGGACGAGTTTTTCATAAGGTGTGGTTGACCAGGATAAATTTTCTGAATTGGTGGTTAGTTGATCAACCTGATTCTGAATCAAGGTGCGAAGATGATCAAACTGAGTACGAGTGTATTGATTGATTTTTTTTGAGGAAACAAACGCACCATTGGTATCTAAATTTCCATAAAATTTGGTCAAATTGTAGGCCAAAGTTGAACCCAAACCAGGACGAACGTAATTTTGGCCGCTAAAAATGACATCAATCAACTGGGTGTTGAAGATGGGAACATCCACTACGATCAGGATCGGGCGCTCAGGGCCGATCGACTTGGGAAGGGTCAGGCTAAAAGAGGTTACACCACCGACCATATTTTTTTCGACAAATGAATTCAGATCATACAGCGACTTAGAAACGGTAAAGTCGCTTGAAATTGTTTTCAACTCAACTTTGTAGTTGTTGACATTCAATGCAACGACATCCTGAAGATCTACGGTCAGCACTTCTCCAGGCTTAATGACCATTCCACCCTGGTCAGTTGAAGTTTTCACAGCGAGGTTTCCCGTACAAGCGGCTAAGAATATCGGTAGAATCAAAATTTTCCGAATACCCTGAAACATGTTATCCCTCAAAAACCTCATCAATAGAAAAGCTTGAACCCTCCGCCATCAATGATGGGGGTGTTATCTGCACCAAACTGAAGATCAGATGAAGGCATCACTAAATCACCGATACCATCACCATTGATATCACCCAGGGTAGATTCATTTCGCATGAACCAGCCAGTCAAACCATCACCCGAGTGAGGCCTTAAAATAATCGGTGAGTATTGATATTGAGTGACATTATTCGTGACGATACTCATAATGGAGCTGTTATAGGTTGGATTTCCAACAAACAAACCAGGTTGAGTCGGCATGTCTGTATTCGTGATCGCTTTTCGGTGCCCCATCAGAACATAACCCACACCGGTATATTTGCCGGATACGGTTGATACGTTTGGATCATTCATATAACTTCCACCGATGACCAGTTCGCTTGTACCTTCAATGTCACCATTGATATTTCCTGGGTTACTCACGACCAAACCAGTGGATCCACGAACAGGTCGCCTGCTCAGAAGCATGCTTCCAAAATATAATTGTCCACTCGCACCCTGTACCGTAATCATCTGAGGCATGGCTTTCACGCCAGAAATCGCTGGAGTTGAGAGGCCGGTGATGTCATCGGTCGTAGAAGGACTGATTTTCAGATCCACTTTTGTACATTTATTTTCGGATGCAGCGGATTGCGCCTCACTCAAAAGATTTGGTTTGACATACATTCCATATTCGGTGTTGGAATCCAAAGCCGCCTTGCTATTGTCAAATGCGCAAACTGGTCCATAATACACATAAAGCTGACCTTTAGCACTCACCACAGCAACATCGTCATTTCCATCGCCATTGAAGTCTCCCGAAGAAATATTGACTCCAAAGTTTCGATGATCAAAACTCGCACTACCGTTATTTCGATCTAACGGCGGTATTAAATTATTAAAAGTTGTCGTTTTTGGGTAAATGGCAAAAGGAATATTTCCAATGGTACTTAAACTTTCCATTGCCACATTGGTTGTATCATTTTTGATTCCCAATCCAATATCTCCAACCATTTGTTTTGCATTCGGAGCAACGAGACCTAATTTTTTTGCGCCATAATAAATGAATACCCGCCCCTGAAACGACTGGTTACCCGTTCCTCGACCGACATTTGGAATGGTAGCGTTGGAAGTAGTCAAATCTTGCTCCAGTGAATTCGCTGGATTACCACCGTTATCCACATATCCTGGTAACCAATAACTTGGAGATCCCACCAATAAATCATCGACACCGTCTTTATTGATGTCAGCCGTGGTGAGGGATGATCCGAAATTCATGTATCTCATATAAAAAGAAATTGAATTCCCAGTCTGAGGATCAGCGTTGTAATCGTAGTAAACGGGGTTTCGAATCATGGTCGTTTTACAGGACAATGAAGCCAGATCATTACTTGCATCACATGCAGCTCGATCGACTTTCAGGTTCCAACCATTACTATAGTTGAGAACATCGTACACTTCCGCTACCGAAGACAACGTCGGATTTCCATCCGAATAAAGGCAAGTGTTTGCACTTCCAAATTGATAGAAGTCCTTACAGTTCGAAAGAGCAAGAGAAGGATATTCTACTGCATTATTATTTTGATCCATCGGTGTCTGGTAACCTGTTGTTGATCCATAAAGAACCATGACCGCTCCGTGACCAGATCCCGGAGAAGAGGCAGTAGCCGCGTTGTTATTATTAGGAGGAAACCCTCTAAAACAAGCACTATTGTTAGGATCATCGCGATCGAGCGAAGAGCACTTCCAAACATTATTGTGACCAGGAATGGAAGAGGAAGGAACACCGATGGCTAAATCTTTGTAACCATCACCATTGTAATCTCCTACAGTGATCGGAGTATTTTGGTAAGAAGCCTGATACAAACCAATGTCTCTTTGTACAGGATTAGTTAAATAAAAGAAGGATGGATTTGGTCTTCTCGAATCACCCAGATAGCCATTCGAAACGGCGATGGCAGATGATATCAATTGCGGTGAAAGGTTCAAAGACTTACCCCTGACGGGACTATTCCCTATTCTCAAACCACTGGAAGAACCAAAATAAAGATATAATTTTGCTACATTGTTATTATCGGTTGTTGAAGTAAAATCAACCAGCAATAGATCCTCAAAACTGTCATTGTTCACATCACCCGCAGCATAAGAATTCAAAATCCAATAAACTCCAACACCTGATGGCATATGGATATACTGAGGAAGCATGATGTTTGAGGTGCCTATTTTTGCAGCGACTGGACTATCATTACCTAGGCAGTCCGATAAACTGATGAACGATTGGTCGAGTTTTTTAATTTGATTCAGGTGATCTTTACAAAATTGATAAGTAACCGAACCGAATTCTGAACCAAAATTGATGATTGCATCATAATAGAGAGTTCCGCCTGAACCGATCCGACGAACCGGAACTAAAATATCTTCTTTAGAATCTCCGTTGATATCACCAATCAGCTTGGAGCGCTCCGCACGAAGATCATTTGGAAAATTTGAATTCTCAGTAATCGAGGTATTCGCGCTGTTGGAAAGGGCATTTGTACCCTCTGCCATATAATGATAAATCATCCCGCTTCCTTGATCTTGTCCAGGCGCACCTGAGAAAAGATCTCTTCTTCGGGTTTCGTTGATGAATTTCCAGTTGTTGGCAGCAATCGAAGAACCAATTTTTGCTCTTTCTGAGACATTCATGAATTGAGTATCATTTCCAAAACCAACAACACCACCGACACTCAAGACCGTTTTACCATTTTCGGTACTGTTTGCAGGCATGCCTGACAATAAATCTGTGTATCCATCACTGTTCATATCGGCTGAAGTTAAAACTGAGACGCCTGAACTTGCCGATTTCATGATCGGCTTACAACTCGTTTTAGCATTATCGGATTTAGAACCAGCCGAACGGGTAATATCAGAATAGTTGAAACTATAACTTTGCAAATTACCAGTATCATTAAGGTCACGAAGCCTTACAATTCCGTTTGTCGGGTAAAAGTAATAAGGAAAACGATACGAAATATCGTTTGCAGTGGAACTATCTTTCATCCGTGCAAATGCACTGAATACTGAATATGCCTTGGTGTCAGATGCTACTTTGAGTTGGTCTGAGCCTAATGTAGAAGTAATACTCATGTATTTAGGAGTGTCACTCGATGATCCAGGGACCACCCAAGGATCTTTGGTAATAGAACAAGTCACCGAATTTGAGTTTTGGTGGTAGGCAAAATCGGCGGCGTAGTTACCATAATAACCAAAAATCTTGTTGTTGTTTCCTCCATTGGTACCGATGGCAACATCTGCATAACCATCATTGTTCGAGTCTGTTTGAGGAAAATAATCTTTAGTGGTGATTCCGTTAAATGTATATTTTTCTTCGAGTGCCGATCTGGAAAGCACACCGGTTCTGGTCACGGTGGTAGTGGTATCGGTAGTTCCAGTAGTGGTGACCATCTCGCTTTCAAATGAATTTGCAGGATAATTAAGGCGTTTAACCGAAACTTCCCACAAAGAAGTTCCCCGAATGGATTCGTGAACAATACCTTGCTTTCGCGGTGTCATCACAGATGTATCTGGATCAAGAGAATAGCCAAGATAGTCCGCTTGAGTACCCAATTCATAAAGCGCTATTAAATTCTGTTCTTTCGAGCCGGCAATGGTCACACTGGAACCAAACTTGGTAACTGCAAGGTCATTGGAATTTAATGCAGGATAAATCCACGAGACGTTGTTTCTGCCTGCTAAGCATGAAATTCCCTTGTATAATCCATTGGCGTTTGCCCAGCGATTATTTCCCCTGGAGCCACAATTGTAAAACGAAGATTGTGGATTGTAGTCATAATTGGAAAGTGCGGCTCCCCCTTCAATATTGGAGCTTCCATTTTGACGATGAAAGAGGTTTCTGGAAAGCAGGTCAAAGTTTGCAGGCCCGTCCGTCAACAAATTGGGAAACTTATTAAAACCACTAGTAAGATTCACTTCATAGGTCTTGATCGGTGAACGTCCCAGATATAAAAACGCAATACCTGTCGAATCCCTAAGTTTATCAAAAGAAGGGTAAGGTGCACCTGGATTAGTCCAATTTGCTCTTTGATTGCTCCATGCCAAATTCCAAGGTGGAGTCATCTTCGTAGTTGCTACTGGCACATTCGTTGGTACATCAAATTGAGTCGGTCCTGTTAAAACAATCGGATCAACCTGACAATTCGTTCCGCATGGAGGATCATTTTGAGAAATTGCCTGAGATTCATTCACTGTCCAATCTGGAAATGAAGTTGGTCCCATGCTGCTATCAAAATTGAGTGTGGCTTGCCCAAGTTGTGCAGTGGTGGGTTTGTAATTAAAATCTGGAGCTCCCACAATGAAATCATTTCCGTTGGCTAAAATCAGTTTATCGGTTCCATTCATTTTAACCGGAACAGGAGGAGCAACATTCACATCACCTCCACCGGAAAGACTCCATCCAAAATGCATTCCTGCTTGTGGAATAGGTGGGTAAACAATTGCAAAAGGTGAGGTCAAATTACTCAAGCCATCGGGAGTTCTTCCCATGTTGACCAATCGAAGTCCACCTGGCCCGCCCCAATAGACATAAACACAACCCACGCCTTGAAGTGCCAAACGCTGACCGCCTTGCCCTGGCAATACATACCCCGGAGCAACTTCTCCATCCATGTCGCAATACGGATCAGAGATGGCGACATCACCGTATCCATCGGCATTAAAATCGCGAATGTATGAAACCTGAAATCCAAATGAGCTAAGGGAACCGGCGTTCCAGCTATTCATCCCGCCGGTCGCAAAATTACTATCCGTACCTTGAGAAGTATATCGGGGATCCACTTTCATCCATTTTGTAACATCCGGACTCAAACGAACCGGAGTACAAACTTGGCTATCGAAATTTCCGGTACAAGTAGGAGCATTTGCTGAAAGACCTGAGTAATCCAGAGGCTGAGGAAACCGTTGTGGGTGACCGTAAAAAATAAACGCAGCTCCGGTAAAACTAGTACGCCCTACTCGCTCAATATTACCCGGAGCACCGATGATCAAGTCATCACAGTTAAAGTAATTAGAGTTCACATCTTTGGCTATATCTTTATTGATGTTACCCACAGACAAGGTTTTTCCGAATTTTGCATAAGCCGGAAGATCACGGAAGCTCAGATACTGAACTTTTCCAGAGCTCAATGTCAGATTATTCAAGTTGATAGCCGAAGTGGCGTCACCTACATAATCATAAATTACCTTCACCACTCCAGAGCTATTATTTCGATTGAAATAGGGTGAGGAATTATAAGTCACATCCGGAAGACCGATAGCCAAATCGGGTTTACCATTACAATTGAAATCACCGGTGACAATAGCACTTCCAACCTTACTTGGATTTTCCTGATACGCTTGAATGGGCGCTTTTTCATACAGGGAATTTCCGTATTTCAAAACCGGCTTCTTATGCGAACCGCTACTTTGATCGTACCGGACGACCATTTTTGTCTTCTGACTTTGAGCATTGATGCAGGTATATTCAATTTCAAGACCTTCAACCAATCTGGAATTGTTGGCGGACGAATCAATCTTGGGTTGCACCCTCAATGTACCAGCACCCGAGAGTAAATCTGAAATGATCGATCGGGTACCATTCATCGACTGATAAGCTTTTACTTCAAAGTTCACGCAAGCCGGGCTTGCCGCAAATGCATCGGTTCCGCAACGGAGGAACAAATAAGAAGTATTAACATCGGCTCCCAAACCTGCCTGGGTCAATACACATTTTGGTTCTTGAAAAGATGCCGGTAAAGATTGATTGGTTCCTACACCCTTCAAGTCATAAGAAAAAGTTCCATCAGGATATTTAGCCACGACTTTAAAATTATAGGATTCACCCGGTACCAAACCCGCTGGATTACAATCTCCGCCCTGCCCAATGGACAACTTCGTTTGACTGGTTGTACAGATGGGTTCCTCAACATATCCATCCCCGGCAATATTGGAAGTCAGTATCCAATCCGAAAGATCGCCTGGGACCGATGATTTTTTTGCATAAATTCTGAACTCTGTACCGGTAGTTTCGCGATAATTCCAATCCAATTCAATCTGAGGATTTTGACCCGCAGTATTCAAGGAAGATGTGACTTCTCCATTGAATTTGTTCCAAGTGGTTGCAGCGAGAGTTACATCTTGGCCTGATTTGTTTCCATCCTTCACGCAGGCAACTGAAAAGACATAAAGAGTATCACTCGTGATTTTATTTTTATCGAGTTTGACCGGAGGAAGGGCTGCTTCTTGAATGAAGTCACTGCTGCTTTTAGAGAGGGAATAGATTTGATAGGTGTTGCAATTTTTATTCGTGATCCAGGAAATCTCGACCGTTTCAGGACCCATGACCGTAGCTTCTTGAATTCCGATGAAACTTTTTTCAATGCTTCCTCCGTCAAGACCAACCGAACAAGCCTGTAGGGTTACCGCCAACAACACGAATCCCCATTGTTTTTTGAACATGTTTTTAAGGCAAAGCATGAAAACCCCCTGCGTTCAAAATTCGTTCTGCTTCATTATCATCTTTTGAGTCTTTTCCGGGAGCACCAATCAATATGGTGCCTAAACCGTCATTGACATTGGTTCCAAATTTGACGAAAGCATCCTGAGGTAAATAAAGCATTTCCGCCTCACCGTTTCTTTGTGAGTTTGTAATCTGCGGAAGATAAACCAATGCTGGCTTGCAGACAGAAACCGTGTCTGATTTCAAATAACACTGGGAATTTCTTTGAGGTTCATGAAGAATTCCGTCACTTGAATGAGTTTGAAATCCACTTTGACTACCATACAGAACGAGTACCCCACCCTGCTCGTCCACACTTGAACTCAAACTCGATTCTTTTCGGGTCAATTTCGAAATGGCAACCGCTAAATCCTGATAACCATCACCATTCAAATCACCTGCAGACGCCATGGACTGAGCAAACAGTCCGTTTGTTCCGGTTAAGGTTGCACCAGTTTTGGTTTTCATCATTAATGAAGAACTATAATTGACTTCTCTTAGGCCGACACTTTGATTTGCAACAGTCCAATCAGCACTGGATGAACCCAAAAACATCGTTGCTCCCTGGGCACCAAGGGCCGAATCAGTTGAACCATTTCTAGGATAAACATATAGCCTCTGATTAGTTTGGTCACTGATCACCACATGGGCTTTTGTCGCCGAGGCAGAACCCATCACACCTTCTACCAACGCCATCGAATATCCAAATTTAGTCGAGTTATCACTGCTAGGACGGGGCAGAATACGGAAATCATTGGTATCGACAAACAAACCTGAAAGATCTACTGCGCCATCGTTTTGTGCAAACGCCGACAAACATCTTGGTTTGTAAACGTAAACCGAGGAAGCAACCTGAACTCCACCCACATTATTCACAGTAGGATGTCTGGTATAGACCAATAGTGCATGAACCGGAGTGTCCTTGTTGTTGAACTTACACTTTCCAAATGGAACTGACAGAATGGTTTCACCAAAATTAGTGGTGTTGGGCTCCATGATCGATTGAATTTTACAACTTGCACCAGTACTGGAGATACAAGGAGCTACGTTTCCAACCCCGTTATTCACCACCGGAGTTCCTGCAGATAAACCGGTGAAGTAATCCGTGCTTAATGGAAATCCACCTTTTGTATCCGGAATTGTTTGAAAGCCATTGTCTCCACCACCGTACCAAACCAAAACTCTTCCAGTTCCATAGGTGGGAGAACTGCCAACTGGAATAAAATTGTTATTCACATCGGCAAACGGAGTGCTGATGTTCATTCCCATGGCGAAATCTTCATAACCATCACCATTAAAGTCTCCATGAGCAAACGATGCATTGGGACGCAATGTCGTGGTTTGGTCACCGATGGTTTCTGAATTAAAGAATGTTGAATTTCCAAATCCAAGATATCCAACCTGGTTATTAGGGTAGTTCGGAGATGATCCTCCCGGATTTTTCAGCAATAAAGGCAACGCAAATGGTGCGGGTTGACCTTGAATGATTCCACCAATACCACTGGCAAAAAGGTAAGACTCTTGTGATCCGGTAACGAAAAAGAATGGAAATTGACCTTGCCCCACCTTGCCAGCTGGAACAAAACGAAGACCAGCTGTTTGATCTCCCAGAATCGAAAAGTTCTGATACTGATCACGATCGAAGCCGACGGCGTTGTTCTTTCCAAAATAAAAGCGCCATGAGTTCTTGGATCCACGATTGATACGAACAGCGATATCTCCTTGGTCATCACCATTCACATCACCAATAGAAATAGCCTGATGGAACTTGTAATCAGATTCCTGCGAATAGGATTGACTGAACTCATGCCAAAGCGATGGGTTCGGACCGTTTTCACCTAGCGGATACCGGCGGAATGTTCCACCGTGAGAGAAGAAGCTGAAAACAGCCCCATTATTGACAATCGAAACAGGAGCATTATTCACTGTTTTTTTCTTACTGAAGCCAGGCGCTCCGACAAAAATATCACTGTTAGGACTATAATCGAGTTTATCATCGGTTCCGAAAGATGGTCCACCAGCGATTCCCCCTAACCCGAATCGAATATCGTTTTGCAACTCACCCAAATAATCCAATGAAATGGTCAAAGAGTTAGAAAAACCGTCAGATGCTCGATCCACACCATCAACAGTAATCAAATTAGTATTGTTATAGGAATTTTGATAAAAAAGTTGAACCAATCCGACATTGGTGTAGGTATTTCCATCAGAAGAAGAGATGGCGCGATAGGGACAAGCAACCGCTAAAATCGTATCTTTAGCAACAGTATCATCATTTGATACGCTTCCAGGAACAGAAGACATCGCCGTTCCGAAACCACAAGTATATCGAGCAGGGTGAGTGATTTTCTGAATATGGCAAAGCTCAGAGGCACCGTTATTGATCGATTCGCATGGTTGATCGGTTCCAGTCTTCACGACCATTGGATTCTGAGTCAGACCATCGGCATAAAGAGGAACATTTGAAGTTCCGTTCACACTTCTGAAAAGGTTGTTTAACAAATTGTTTCTCGCTGTTCCATACGCGGCACGATTCGCTTGATTGCCTTGAGGTGCATTCAAGCCGTAATAAACGAAAACTTTTTGATCGGTAGTATGGGTCGGATCAGAAACGGCAAAGGCCCCTGGAAAACCGAGATTAGTCGTGGTGTCACTGCAGTTTCCATAACCGTTTCCAAACTCATTACAGATAAAGTGACTTGGCTTGTATCGAAGTGCATTTTCGATGCTCACGATTTGAGAACCAAATGCTGTACTTGCATTCGGAGCCGCTGGAGGAGTCAGCGAACGAGTGCAATCCCATTTAAAGTTGCCAGAAGAAAGAGTGTCATCATCAAAAGGAAGGCTGTTTACTGCAATATTTGCCGACGAAGTTGGAATACAGGCAAACACTCGTCCACCACCGACTGCCGATGGATTTCCAATCAACAATACAGAGCGGATTCTTTTGGTTTTAGGGTCGTAATAAGCGTTGTGGAAAGTTCCCAAAGAAGAGCCGAAACCAGTTGCACCCCATCCCAACGCATTACTCGTTGGTGTTTGAACTACCGCTGTATTGATGTTGGTCGCAATTGGAATATAAGGAAAGCCGACAAATTGGCCATCAGCGGTGTTTACAATTTCATTATTCGAATTGTAACTTGTAGGTGCCACCAAACCATAGGCACTTCCGCGAAAAACCCAAATTCCCTGATTGGTGGTACTCACTGCCAGATCGGTAAATCCATCTCCGTTATAATCCCCTGAAGTGAACGATCTCCCCAGTCGGGTAGAGTTACTTCCAACAGTACTCCCCACAAAATAAAGCCCCGGGGTACAAACATTGTTACTGGGATCACAACTTCCTGAAGGATTGGGTGTGTAAGTGGATTCATTCGTATAATTCAATCCACCTGGAACGGTGCCGACATCTCTTTTGCCATAAAGGACAAAAATCGGTCCCTGACCTGACGCGATCACGAGATCGTCACACCTGAATTTGGATTTTAGGCTTGGATCACCATCTTGATTCGTGTTCGTACTTTGATTGTCTTTATTGAAATTTCCTACAAACAACTTAGTACCAAGCATCAAATTTCGCGCAATGCTTTTGGAATAATCTCGAGAGACATCAAAAGTGATGATCTGTTTTCGGGTTGCAGTTTCTGGATCAGCACCCTCTTTTAAATCGTAATAAATGACCACTCTTCCTTGCTTGGAAGGAAGGTGATCATCCCCATATTGACTGGCATAAGGCACACCGAAAGCGACATCATTTTTTCCGTCACAATTGAAATCTCCGGATGCAACGGATTGTCCTGCTTCTTGCGATCCGTATCCTGCCTGTTGTTTTTCAGGAAAATAAGCCGTACTGGATGCTGGAGTTTCGGTTTCAGAAAAAGATCTGACGTAAACCCAATTTCGATTGCTTTCGGTCGAAAGAGGTTTTTTACCTACTTTGATCTCAATAACCGCTTGGGCATCTTTGGTGTTCGCAGAAAGGCTGGTGGCGACCGCAAAAAATTTGTATTTTCCGCTAGCCATCGCTTGGCTCACTTCGATCGGACCCGTACCTTTATAGCTGGCAATCTTCGTTGCATTTCCACCTGTAGAGCTGACTTGATAAATGTCAAAAAGCACCCTGGTACTTTGACCATCTTCTAAAGTATCATTCGGATCATTGGCATAAAACCAAGGCTTGCTTGAAAGATTTCCTTGATTGACTGTTACTGACAATGCGCCAGTATTGAACTGGGAATTAGTTCTTGCGCACTTTTGTGAGGCAGCAATTTTTCCGTCACTGAAGTTTCCACTTGGACCCTTCATATAATTGTTGGCAGGGTTATTGAGATAGTCAGAGATTTCATCCGAAAAAATCGCACCGTCTGGAGCATCTTTAAACTCATCTGTATAGGATGCAACGACGATGGCGCAATATTCCCGACCTTCTAAAAGTTGATCGACGACGGCACTCCCTTGACCATCTACCGATCTAGTTGGAGATTCAAAATTATATTTGGTTTCACCGGTTGGAACACGCTCAGCAACGTACACCTTGTAACTGACTCCTGGAAATGACGGCCAGGTCACCAATAAACTCTTGTTACCGTTGGCAGCAATCGTTCCATTTAATTTGAAGTTATGATGTGGCAGTAAACTGACTTCGGTGTATTTGGTTCGATCTCCCTCTTCCAGTCCGGTGAGTGGATCTTGGGCTGAAACCGAATACAAATATTTTTTATTCGGATCTGGATTACTCGGCTGAAAAACATGGTTGGTGAAATTGGACACATGAATGGGATTATTCGACTCTGCCGAATAAACATAATATCTGGTCGCTCCCGGATAATCATTCCATTGAAGCTTGATGCTTCGAGGAGAAAGTCCCTGAGCAGCGGTAATACCGGTAAAGACGCGGGCGATGTAGCCTCCTTGAAAGCCTACTTTTCCCGCGCAAGAAGACAACGCCACAACAGCGCAGGCGCCGAAGGCGATGTAAGTAC
>CAZZLF010000008.1:0-15379 GCA_964654965.1 uncultured Bdellovibrio sp. | reverse complement strand
AAGGTGCCGGATCCACGCTCAGTATTTCTGGTGGTAACGGTCAGCTTTTACTTCCAAACACTACCGCGTCTAATCCTCTAGAAGTTATTGCGACTAATTCTACCGGTTCGCCACTTCAAAATATACCGATCACCTTCACCGTGACCACAACCAACGGAGGCGTTCTCTCAGCCAATCAGCTTCAATACGTTACGATTAGTACTGATGGAAATGGTAAAGCTTCGACCAGCTTTAAAAGTTCAAATTATATCGGTACAGTTTCTATTCTCGCTTCCTCTCAAATCGGAAGCGTGACCTTCTCGCTCAACACCAATACTGTTAACAGCGGAGGAAGCGGTGGAGGCGAAGTTTTAATTTTCTCTCCGACCACACTTGCCCCAGCTTCAGGAAGCTGGCTCAGAACAGAAAAAGGAAGTGCACCTTCAAGAACTGTCACGCTCACGAACGCTGCGGCCACCAGCATTTATCTAAACTCGATCTTTACTACGAATCAGCTTCCATTCAAGATCGTAACGGAAGACTGCCCGAAATCACCCACTCCGTTTACTTCGGGATCATCTTGTAACATCACGGTTCAATTCACCCCACAAAGTAGTGGTACGTTCTCACGAGCACTTTTTGTGAACTGGTCGGCTCTCAGTGATGGTTCAAACGGAGCAAACGCCGTACTGGCGCTCGAAGGCTCTGGCCCGGAACCACTCATATTTGCCGGGCTAGGACAACCGACTAACACCACCACGACATCAAGTCAGTTGAACTGGGTTCCTGCAACGGGAGGATTAGTTTCGAGTTATCAGATCTGGGACACCACGGATACCGCTACGCTCTTGGCAACCTTGCCACCGAATACCACTTTTTATCCTTTGACCAATCTTGCACCAAACTCCACCACCAAGTATCGTGCCTTTGCGATCAATAGTGCAGGCGATCAGGACGGAAACACCGTTGAAGTACTCGTTACCACCGGATCCACCACAGGACCTTCTTTGACCACAGTTTCGAACTTTGTGTTTCCGACAAACTACATTAGAGCAAGCTTTGATACATTAACCGCAAACGTAAACAGTTCCGTGAGTGGAACTGACACCGGCCCTAATGGAGCGATCACTTATACCTGCAAATTCTCGCGCACTGTTACCGGAACCGGTACCGACAAGACCACTTGTGCAAGTGGCACCCTTGGTGGGATTTTTAATTTTGATTCGCCGACCGGTGTACTCACCTGGTTACCGAAAATCGGAACTCAAGGAGTTTATGAGTTCCAGATTTCGGGTGATGACGGCTTTGGAGTCAGTCAGCAATACTTCACGGTCAACGTCGCCCACCCTTATGGATCTGAGACTTCACTTTCATCGAAAAACCTTTCGACCATGATTGCTGATTACCGTTCTTCGTTTGCTGCCAGAACGAAACAAAACGCTTCAACCGCCACTTCGTGGTTGAACACTTTGGGAAATACCTACACCGCAACGGTGATGGGTAATGCGAATTTCAATGGTCAATCCAATCCATCCACTTCTGATCATGTAGAACGCTTCACCTTTGATGGATCCACGCAACTCAATCTCGGTTCACCGCTTGCCGGACTCAATCAATTCATGATCGATTATTGGATCAGTAATCCAGAGTCCACTTTCAACAATAACTCTACCGTTTTGAAAATGGACACTCCAAATACTGATAACGGATTCATCGTCAAGCAAACGACCATGGAAAATGGCAAGCGCGGTCTTAGAATTGATTTTGAACGTTCTTATGCAAGAGTAATTAATGCCGATCAACCTGTAGGATATTGGAGAATGGATGAAACCTCAGGCTCCACACTCTCAGACACAGCTGGATCAAATCCATTGACGATTGAGGCTTCTGACGGAACCCCGACAACCACTGGTGTGACTTATTCTATTTCAGGAGCAACTTTAGGCGAAAAAACTTCCACCGCAATTTCCCTGCATACCAACAGAATCAAATTTCCAAACGTGAGTGACTTCAAACCCCTGACATCGTTTAGTATTGAAATGTGGGTTCGCTATCCATCCAGAACCACCCCTGCAGACCACGAGATTTATACGTTCAATACCGCTGGTACTGCATCTGGGGTCAGCATCAGCGTTGTTTCTGGAGCTTTAAATGTGAAATACAAGCCGGCTAATGCGACGACAGTTACACTTACGGGAACAAACGTTGCACTGAATAGCTTCAACCTATTCGATGGAAACTGGCACCACCTTGTCTTTACTTCTAATGCAACCTACAAAGCTCTCTATATGAACGGTATTCCGATCGCTTCATCCAACGTGAATGACGGCTCGATCACCTGGCCATCCATTCCTGATAATGCCTATATCGCTTCCGGTGGCGATTCCACCAATCCAATTCAAATCGACGAAGTTGCGTTTTACGGCCGTGTGATTGATGTCGATGTGGTCAAAAACCACCTTGCTGCTGGCGACCACTTCATTCGGAATCAGGCATTGTTTCCTGCGAACGCTCACATGCAACCTAGACCCCTGGGCATGTGGCGGTTTACCGATACGCAATCTAATTACATTTCACAGGATTATTCCACCAATCAACAAGACGTTCTGTCCGTAAAATGGTATGATAATGGAAACACTGCCACCTCTGGAAACATGATTCGAGACGCTTCCGTTGGTGTTTACAAGCGTACCAATGGCTCCAATATCGATCAGGCAGGTTCAACTTATGTTGGTGGATCCTACCCCTATTATGCTTCAAATTATATAATTAATAGAAACAAATTGCTTTTTGATAAGAAATTCACTTTTTCTGGTTGGAAATATCTAGGTCCAGTATCCAGTGGTTATGTCGAACCATTTTTTAATATCGATGACAATTCCACAAACTCTAATTTAGTTGGAATGAATCTGTATTTTAGTGCTGACGGAAGACTCTATTCATACTTTGATTGGGCCTATGACTACACTAGATCATCAAGATCATATGTTTACTCCACCAACTCCGTACTTCCTTTCACCCCTAGCGTTTCTAACCCAGGCATCAGCCCGCCTAACGGCTGGTATCACATTGCCATGACTTATGACGGAACACAGTTGGCGGCAAATCGAGTTGAATACTATGTCAATGGAATTCCCGTTAAAATGACCGTTGGCGAAGGAACCGTTCCTACCTCAATCAAGAGCATTACTAATCCAGATGCCTATTCTTACGAACTATCGACCTGGGATATTCGACAATCACCTTATCGTTGGGTAACTCCTATGGGTTTCTATACTATGGAACTCGCAATGTATGATCGGGTGCTCAATGCCAACGAAATTCGAGCACAGGCCCATGAAGGCAGCCTTCGGTATTGTGATATTCCACTCACCACTGAACTAACCACTCCATACCGTTCGCGTCCATTTGATTATATCAATATGCTGTTTGATGGCTCAAACTTATCAATCAGAAGAAACTCTAAAACCGAATGCGCATTAAGACCGGTGGTGAATCTGGGTTCAGAAGGCATGGATCTCATTTTTGGCTCTGCCACCAACGGCTTCAAAGGCCACATCACCGACATTCGTGTTCATGGGGCTTCATCTGGAACCGTGGCTACAGCCAAAGACACATATGTCGGTTTCATAAATAGCAGTGATCAGCATCGGGTCAGCCCGATTGGTGGAATCGTCAAGACAAACCTTGTGAAGGTTTTTGAGCCCACATCCGCAATGGACGGAGTGCGTCCTTACAACCCGGGCTATGATGTGACCAGAATGCAGTATGCAGATATCGGTTATCAGATCAACGGAATTAGGCAAGAACCAGGGATTTTGAGAAATTTTGATTCAACAAGCGGCTGGAATGGCGACGGAACCCCCACCAATCCAAATCGTCTGACATTTGATGGAGTGAACGATTGGGTCGATCTGGGTACATCACCAATGTACAATACGAATCCATCTGAACTCACGGTTTGTGCTTGGGTAAAAACAACACAAGACACACCTGGTGCTACTGGTGCTCCCATTTTCAGTAAAGGTTATAATATCAGTGGAGGCTGGGGCGATTTTAATCTCGGTACATATGATAGCGGACTTTGGATTTATATAGCAAATAACTCATCATCATCCCAATACGCTCGAGGTCAATCTCTCTATCCTACCTATCGAAACAATAATTGGCATTATTTCTGTGGCGTGATTAATTCCACTCAATTCACCAATTATCTGGATGGTGCGATCGCCACAGGCCCAACCACTCGAACTGTTTCCGGTAATTTGATCAGTAATAACGACTATCATATGCGCGCAAGCCTTGGACGATCAGTGAACTGGTACGCCAGCTCAACTGGGCTGAGCGGCTCATTTTTCCGTGGTGACTTGGGTGGAGTTCATATTTACAATAAGGCTTTAACTCAAACTGAAATCAAGCAAAACTGCGTTGCTCAAGCTGCGATGTACAATGTAACGACTTGTGAACCATAATTGTTTGAAGACTCAGACAACTTCACGAAGCGACAGAAAAACGTACATCCAATCGCGCCCCGAAAAAAACACCCATAAAATAATGCGGCAAGCATAGAAAAGTAGTCAGACACCCAAAAGGAATTCATCACCCTCACGGGCGAAGGACCATTCCAAATCTGGGGCTTTCAGGCCGTTTTTCACCATCATCTTGATCTGATGATGGAAATATTCTCTGGCTTGCATTTCGCCAAACGCGATTTTTTCATCGGATGCATTCGGGTCATGGTGAATAAAGGCGATTTTCTTGATTTTTTCACGAATCGCAAGATCCAATCCGATCGTCGCAGCAGCGTGACCCCAGTTCATGCGGGCAATCGCTTCTTCGATGGTGTATTGAGAATCGTAAATCATGAAATCAAGATTCTGGTACATCGGCAAATCACGATCGAGAAGCAATTCAGAGATTCGCGTTCCTTCAGTGTCCACACAATACGCCATGGCCTTTTTTCCGTGCTCGATGCGATAGCCCCAGCATGGATCAGGGTGATCAAGCAAATACGGAGTCAGGGTCACATCGTTCATCTTGAAGGGTTTTCTCGGTGGCAATTGATGAAAAACGATTTTAGCGGCAATGTCTTTGGCGTTCACCGGAAAGAACGGTTTTCTAAAAAGAGTATCAATCATCTCTGGCAATTCTTTTTGAACTGCGTAGAGGTGAATCGTATTGCCGGGAATGTACATCGGAATGAAGAATGGTAGCCCACTGATGTGATCCCAGTGAAAGTGCGTGAAGAATAGATGTGCTTCACCTTTTCCTTTTCCCAGGGGGCCATTCATCATCTTATGGTTCAATGACTTAAGACCGCTTCCAGCATCAATGATGAAGTGAGTTTTAGCAGTGCTGAATTCAACACAGGCGGTGTTTCCGCCCCACCCTCCGACCACATGACGAGGAAGGGATTTTAAAAATGGATCCAATTCAGATAATTTGGTGTGCCCTTCTTCAAAGAAAAGTTCGAACAAGGTTCTGATCCGGCTTTCAACCTCTTGCGGAGTATAAGGCGTTGGAATAGAGCCTCTGGTTCCCCAGAGTTTGATCTTGAGCATCTAAGATTAAGTGTAAAACCCCGGTGACTGTGGATCAACCTAACTTTGCTAAAAACTTTCGAACAGGGGCGGGAATTCCCGGCAATTCTTTGTCACTAAACCAAGAGCCGTGTTTTTCGAGTTTTTTTGCGGCATCACTGCTGATCTTAAAAACAAAATGTTTGCGCTCGATTTTGTGAGTCGTAACCACATATCGAGAGGTTTCTTCCTTCAGCAACTGGGCTTTGGCGACACTTGAAAAATGAGGACTAGGAAAATCCCACAAACCTTTTCTCCAGCGACTGTCTTCATTGCGTACGAGAAAGATTTTTCCGGAATGGATCAAGACCCATTTTTCTTCGCGCAAGTGTTTCCATTCTTTTTTCGGTTTTGGAGGAGGATAAAGAGAAAGATCGTTTTTTCCCGCGCAATCGGCTTTCAAAGGACAACGCTCACACGAAGGGTTTTTCGGTTTACAAACCAGAGCCCCAAGCTCCATCAGAGCCTGATTCACATTGCGGGGTTCTACCGTTTTAACCGAGACGATTTCGCGAGCAAGATTCCAGATCTCAGTTTTCTTGGAATCGAATTTTCCAATGGCAAACACCCGAGACAAAACCCGAACGACGTTTCCGTCCACCAAAGGCTCTCGCTGATTGTAGGCAATCGAACAAATGGCTCCAGCAGTGTATTCGCCGACTCCGGGAACCTTCAGCCATTGATCTCGATTTTCAGGAAACCCCATTCCCTGCTCGATTCGCTGGTGAATGTTCTGCGCTCCGCGATGCAGATTACGGGCGCGGGAGTAATATCCTAAACCAGCCCAAAGAGTATAAACTTCATCGATCGTGGCGTTTGCAAGGTCTTGCACTTGGGGAAAACGCGCCAAAAACCGATTATAATAAGGAATCACCGCAGTTACCTGCGTTTGTTGAAGCATCACTTCCGATAACCAGATCCGGTAAGGATCATTTTTTTTTCGCCAGGGAAGATCTCGGGCGTTCTGAGTAAACCATCGGTTCAACTCACGGGCTACGGATGAAGCCGGAGGAAGTTTTTTTTTGACACTGGATTTATTCCTGACGAATCGCACATCCACTATTTAGCACAATCACCAATGATTTGTGATTAGAATAAAGGGATGAATTTCTTTTCCTGCTGCCTGTTATTGATTTTGCTTCTGGCAAATCAAGCTTGGGCAAAATCATCGAAATTTTTGGTGGTCATCGATCCGGGACACGGCGGTAACGACCAAGGCGCTGTATTTCAGGATGAGAAATCCCTTCGGAATCTTTTTAAAAACCCGGGCAAATCCTCGACCATCATGGAAAAAGACCTGACCCTGATGATTGCCCGCGATCTAGCGCGAGAGCTTTTGATTCAAGGAAACAGCGTGATCCTTACCCGGAATGAAGACCGGGACATGCAGCTTCCGGATCGAACCGCGTTAGCAAATCGACTTAAGGGAGATTTGTTCATTTCGATTCACATGAATTCGAGCACGGACAAAAACGTAAAATCGGGCGGAATTGAAACCTTTATTTTGAATCACGCAACCGACGAGTCTTCGAAGCGATTGGCGGATCTGGAAAACAAAGTATTGAAAGAAAGTGAAGCGATGGAGAAAACAAAATCTTCGAATGTTTCACTCATCATGAAAGACATGATTCTGGATGCGAATCTGGAACCTTCCCGGCAACTGGCGTGCGCGGTTCAATCCCGCCTCAGTCAGGGGTCGGTCAATCGCGGCGTCAAGCAGGCTTTGTTTTACGTTCTTTTAGGGGCTGATATGCCGAGCATTTTGATCGAAGCGGGATTCATCAATGCCAAACAAGATCGCGACCGGGTTTTAAAAACAAAAACAAGACTGGCAATTGCTTCTCAGATTGCAGCAGCGATTCGAGATTTCAGAGCGAAGAAAATTCCATCTTCGTGCCGAATCATCGCAGAAAAATGATGTTTTAGAGCAAGCTCGTCCAGAGACCCTTACCCATGAGGGGCGTGTTTTTCAGGGAAAAATCGATCTCAAACAAACCGTGTTCGAATTCCTGAATGCTTTCCAAAGTCCAAAAACGCTTCCAGCGATCGAGGTTGCGCTGAAGGTAAGGATTTCTTTTTTCGCCAGAACGAGACCGGGTTTTTTCTTCGATCAAAAGCAATTTGAGGTGACGAAGATTCCACGACACCAGCCCGAGGATCGGCAATTGAATTTCGATCTCTTCACAGAACAAATGCATCCACTTCAGGGTTCGTTTTTTGTCGCGGCAAAATAGCGCATCGATAAAATCGTCTCGTGCAAAGGCATCGACTCCGCTGAGTAAAACCTGCTGGCGCAAAGACTCTTCATCGGCAACCAGTTCAAGCTTGGCGAGTTCCTGATCCACGATCTCCAAAGACCAAGGGTCAAGGCCGCGAAGCACCGTTTGTTCTTCTGGTTTCAGGGTGATTCCGCGTCTTTTAGCAAGGTATCCGATCCAAGGCTCGCGGTCTTGTTCAGAGACTTCCTCACAAGGAATGGTTGCCACAAGTTCCTGGATTTTTTTGGAGGTCTTTTTTCGGGAATCAAAACTTTTTGAGATAAAAACAACGACGCTGGAAAGCTCAGCCGGATCGACAGGGTCATGGTGGGGAATCGACTCGAAATATTCCACCAGTGATTCCTGTTGTTTCAAATCATCGGCATTACGAACCTGGATCACCTTGGTTCCACCCATCATCGAAAATCCTTGGGCAGCATCGAGAATGGTGGCGGTATCGGCATCCGATCCGTCGTGTTTTTCAAAATTGAAATCGTTCGGGGCCTGGTCCCCTAGGGCGGCCTTCTGGATGCGCTTCATCAACTCCCGGGACTTCATCCGTTCCGGACCAAAGATCCAATAAACCGGCCTGAGTTTTCCTGAATCCAGCTCTTTTTGAATGATTTTGGCTTCTAAACGAGGCATTTGCCCATCACTTTCCACCAGATACCCGACCTTGGCAACCCCCATTTCCAGATTGCCGACGCCCCCCCGTCTAGTGTAGAAATAATGAAACATGAAATGCCCATACTGCTCCACACCAGACACGAAAGTCGTCGATTCCCGCATGAACCAAACTGCGGACATGACTCGTCGTCGCCGTGAGTGCTTGGAGTGCGGCGGTCGTTTCACGACCTATGAGCGTATTGAGGAAGTCATGCCGAACGTCATCAAAAAAGATGGGCGCCGTGAACCCTTCGCTCGCGAAAAAATTATTTCGGGTTTCCAAAAATCCTGTCAGAAAAGGCCCATCACTTCTCAACAGATCGAGCAAGCCGTTTCAGCCATTGAAAAACGAATTCAGAGCTACGGCTTGAAAGAAATTCCATCAAATAGCATCGGTGAAATGGTGATGGTCGCGCTTCATCAAATCGACAAAGTTGCCTATGTTCGTTTTGCCTCGGTCTATCGCGAATTCAAAGACGTGGAAGAATTTGTAGCTGATCTTCATCAGCATGAAATTCCAGAGACTCTTGAAACCGAAGCCAGCAAAGAAAATCTTACTTTTCCATTCATCACTACTTCCAATTCTGGAGAGCAAATTTCATGAGTCGCACTTACAGCAGCCCACGCCACAAGGCACGCGAAATCGCATTTCAATTCATCTATCGTTTTGACCAGGAAATTCCGATGACTCAGATCTTCGAAGAATTCTCTCGTCATGCGTCTCACTTTGAGTGTCCGCAAGAATCGTTTGATTTTGCTGCAAGATTGGCGGAAACCACTTTGAAGCAATTGAAAACGATCGATGACATGATTGTGAAATATGCACAAAACTGGCGTATTGACCGCATCAACTCTGTCGACAAATCCATCCTTCGCATGGGAATCGCCGAACTTTTGTTCTTTAAAGACGTCCCTGCTTCCGTGACTTTGAACGAATTGGTTGAGTTGGCCAAAGCATTCGGAGAAGCCGACACTCCATCATTCATCAATGGAATTCTTGATCCGATCAGCCGCGAACCAATGGCGATCACGGGCAAGGTTCCGTCAGATTCCTGACTGTTTCTCAAACATCCCTTTTCATCCTATAATTGTGGAGTAAGGAGACCTCGGCAAGATGCTGATGAACACCCGAAAAACCACAGAATTTTTGCATGATTTGATTCAGCAAAAAACCGAATCCGGAAAGATTCCTTCCGTGACTTTATTCTATGGTGATCATCGCTATCAGATGATCGATTGGAAACTCAACGGACATTTTTCAAAACTCGTCGACCGCATGATCATCACTGGAAAATACGGCGAAGTCACTCTTGCTCCTGTTCTCTGGAACGGCAATCAACTCACCTTTTTTATTATCGGAATGGGCGATCTTCATGAGCCCGATGCACACCTGAAAGGACTGGCCAGTGGATTTTAGAAACGAAGCCAAAAATTTATTTACTTCGAGCACTCTGGAAGAAAAACGCGTAAAAACGCGCCAGCCTGACCCAAGGGAAATCAGTGTGTTTAAAGACCTCGAGTCCATTATTTCCGTCAGCTTTCATAAACCGGTTCATACGCTTGCTTCTATTCCTTCGAGCGGCGGAAAATCCACTTTGATGTCGAGACCGTTTGAGCGCACGCTTCATGATCAGGATCTTTTGAAAAAACTGATTCAATATCGAAACGAAATTCCACTCTCTTCACGAATCATTCGAAAGAAAGACGTATGATCTGGGGAGAAATCATCAACACCGTGAGAAATCTTCACGCCGAATTCTTCGAGGCATTTCGCCCTCAGTGGAAGGATTATTCCGCTGTGGAACTCGATTCTGATTCTTTTCCTTACCCGGCAGAAACCGGTGATTATGGTGAATGGGAACCACCGATTTTTCCTGAATCCATGATGGAATTACTGGAATTGCATCCGGTAGAACGCGTTTTGCTCGAAGGCCCTTTGTTGCCCATTCAGGAAGTTACGATTGAAGCTCCTCAATGGATTCAGATCCAGAACGCAATCCTACAACTCGAGAAACAGTTTTTGCAGCAAATGAAATACCACCAACCCGAAAAAAGCGAATTCATCGAAAAAAATCTTCATGCCCGCTTCATGCAGCTCCAGCGACGTTCGGGTCATCAGACTTTGAAAGCGCTCTAAGAAAGGCCCCTTTATGGACTTGAAAAAAATTCAGGAAGAAATTCAGAAAAACTTCAAAGCAAACCAGCAGCTCATGTCTTTTGAGGAATACTTGAAACTGGTTTCTTCCAATTCGGGTTCCCAGATCCGAGGTAGTGCCGCTTATTCTGCCGACATGATGGAGCACTTCGGAATTCAAGAAACCAAAAAACAGGATTCGCACCACACTCAAAAATCGTTCAAAATCTTTTCAGACAAAGTGGTGGGGAACGAAGTCGTTCAAAATCAGATTTATCAGGCCCTTCGTGCTTTTTCACGATTGGGAATGAATCATCGCCTGATTTTGCTTCATGGTCCCAACGGAAGCGCCAAAAGCACGATCATCAATTCCCTGATGGAAGGACTAGAAAAATATTCCCATCTTCACGAAGGCGCCCTGTATTCATTTTCATGGGTGTTTCCGATGGATCGAGTGGTTCGCGGAAGTCTGGGGATTCGCGGCGATTCTGATAAAAAACAGGGAAATTACCAGTCTTATGCAAATTTAACCGAAGATGAAATCTCGTGCATTATTCCGAGTGAGATGAAAGATCATCCGCTGTTGCTGCTTCCGCTTGATGTGCGTGAAAAGTTTTTCA
This sequence comes from uncultured Bdellovibrio sp., assembly GCA_964654965.1. Classification (GTDB taxonomy): domain Bacteria; phylum Bdellovibrionota; class UBA1018; order UBA1018; family CAIMNF01; genus CAIMNF01. The sequence continues at coordinate 4,143 of CAZZLF010000008.1, read as the reverse complement.
AGGATCTCGACCTTCCCCCATCGTTTGTGATTCCTCAGCGTTTGAAAGAAGGCGGACTGTCTCATCGCGATCAGGCAATTTTTCAGGCTTTACTCACCAGTTATCAGGGCGACTATTCTCAAGTCCTGAAACACATTCGAGTCGAGCGTTTCTACCTTTCGAAGGTTTATCGAACCGGTCTGGTGAGTGTTGAGCCGCAAATGCACGTCGATGCTCAATTTCAATTCCTGACGATGAACAAGTCGCTATCAAATCTTCCGGCTTCACTTCAGGGAATAAACTTCTTCACCATCAACGGAGACCTTCCCGACTCCAACCGCGGAATGATCGATTACAATGATTTGCTCAAACGGCCGATTGATGCCTACAAATACTTACTGAGCGCCTGCGAGACAGGAAAAGTCAATGTCGGACAAAGCATTGTTCATCTGGATACGGTATTCATCGGTTCATCGAACGAATTACAGCTCGATGCATTCAAGGAATATCCTGACTTCAGCAGCTTCAAAGGTCGTATCGAACTCATTCAGGTTCCTTATCTTCTGGAACTCTCTCAGGAACGCAAGGTTCATGCGCCGCTCCTGAAGAACATCGCCGGTTCAAAAGCCGTGACTCCGCATACTGACTGGTGCATCGCCTATTGGGGAATTCTTACCCGTTTGAAAAAACCTCAGCGTGAAAACTACATCAGCGAACTCGGCGCGATTCTCGACAAATTCACACCAATCGACAAATTGAAACTGTACGATACCGGTGAAGTGCCGATGAGGCTGACCAATGATGAGCGCAAACTGATTCGTGCAAATCTTTCCGAGATCAAAGAAGAGTATAAGAACGTCCCTTATTACGAAGGTAGAACCGGTGCTTCTGCGAGAGAAATGAAATCCATACTCATCGATGCGGCCCAGAATAATGATTTCAAGACGCTTTCTCCGCTTGCTGTGATTCATGAGATTCGTCAGTTCATTCGCAAGATCAGTGAATATGATTTCTTGAGACAAGAAATGATCGACGGGTACCATGATCAGGAAATGTTTATCGAGGCCATTTTAGATGAATATGCCAATATCGCTGACCGCGAAGTGCGTGAGTGTCTGGGGCTCTACGATACAAAACAATGGGAAGACTTCATGAAGAAGTACATCGTTCATCTTTCTGCCCAACTGAAGAAAGAAAAGCTGAAGAATCCGATCACGGGTGGCTACGAAGAGCCGGATCAATCCCTACTGAACGAATTCGAAACCATTGTCGGCGCACCACAAGAACAGGCTCAGCGCGAACAGTTCCGCATGAATCTGATCACTCAGATTGGTGCATGGACCTTAGATCACCCGAAAGAAGCGGTCGATTACTTCCGTATTTTCCCTGATCTCAAACAAAAAATTGAGAAACATTTTTACGAAAGCCAAAAAAACCTGCTTCAAAAAATGAATACTTCGCTGAAACACTTTGGAACCGATCACGAGGACTCCAACTCTGAAGGCGCCAAGCTCGCCCGTCAGACAATTGAAAACATGCAGAAAAAGCATGGGTACACGGTCGATGCCGCAAAAGAAGTCATTGGCTTTTTGATGTCGAAGAAGTATTAATCGATGTTGCCCACACTATGGGAAACGTCACAAAAACCCTGATCGGGAATCATTATCTGGTGCGATACACGGTCACGCATGCTCAATCGGGCATTCGGTTGGATCGCTTTCTCATGCCCCGTTACAAGAAACGTTCGCGTGAACAGATCAAAAAAGCGATCGATTCCGGTGCGATTACGATTGAACGCCTGGGCGGGCGACATCTCAATCTTGGAAAAATCAAGCCCAGCACTCCATTGCTAAAAGGCGACGTCGTGAATGTTCTTTCCACCCGATCGAAAGAACCCGATGTGAATTTCAATTATCAAATTCTGTTTGAAGACCAAGATTTGATCGTGATCAACAAGCCACCGAATCTTCCGGTGCATCCCGCGGGTCGATATTTTTTCAATACGCTTTTGATCCATTTGAAAACCAAGGGATTCACGAGCGAAAACAATTCCGAAAAAGATTATTACCTCGTTCACCGCATTGATAAAGAAACCAGCGGTGTCCTGCTTTTGGCAAAAACACGAGAAGCGTGCAATCACCTCACCGCTCAATTCAGAAACCGTGAAACCGACAAATATTATTTGGCCATTGTTCGCGGAAGTCCTGAAAAAGAAACCTTTGATGTTTCTGATGCGATTGGAAAGAAAAAAGGTTCCTCGATTGGTTTAAAGATGTACTCCGTGCCTGAGTCCGAGGGCGGTCTTTCGGCTCTCACTCATTTTGAAAAAATTGAAACCCGTGGAAACTACACCTTGCTTGCGTGCTTTCCTCGTACCGGACGCCAGCACCAGATCCGCGTGCATGCTGATCTTGCCGGGCTTCCACTTGTGGGAGACAAATTTTACGGCATGAGTGAAGAAGATTGTCTCGTGCTTTTGGATTATCACGCCGACTTGAGAACCTTTGTGACCCAAGATGATGGCTCATCCGATGAAGCGGTATCAGAAGAAGAAATCACGGGAGACTCTGTTTCGGATGAAGAAATCGAGATTGATGAAGGCGATGCTCCGGTAACGCTTCCTAAAAGTGATCGCTATCTTGAGATTGAAAGAAACCTTTTGCTGTCTCGCCATGCGCTTCACGCTGCTGGCCTGCGCTTCCGGCATCCTCGTACTGGGGCAGAAATGGTCTTTGAATCGGGGCTCCCCGATGACCTACGAATCTTCTTTGAAGAAATCACTCATCAGCCCCTCGCTTCTTTCAAAACGAAGCACTGGTAAGTGTTTGTAATTGCTGCACTTTTAATTTAAAAAGAAGTTGACAATCCCCGGCATTCCCCATTAGAGTGTGGGACTATGTTCATGGTTTGGGGGATCATCTTATCTTTGCTTCATTCGGTAAGCTTTGCTTCCCATGCGCGCTCCTACCAACCAGAACACTTCACGGTCGACGACAAATCCGGTATTCGAGAATTTTATCTTTACTCTCCCAGCAATCATCCCAGCGGATTAGTGGTCATGCTTCATGGTTGCAAGACCAATGCTGCTGAATTTGATCAAGGCACCGAAATGAGTAAATACGGAGCCGAACGCAATCTTGCTGTTTTGTATCCGGAACAAAATGTTCTTTATAATTACGATCGTTGCTGGAACTGGTTTTGGGGTTCTGAAAACGAAATCATTGCTGAGGGAATTCGACTGGTTCAACGTCGTTTTGCGATTGATCGTGAACACACTGTTTTAATGGGAATGTCAGCGGGTGCCGCACAGGGTGCGATCATGGCCAATTGCCATCGAGATTTATTTTCTGCTGTACTTCTTCACTCCGGGCTGCAATATCTTGCGGCGACGAACTTGAATGATGCGCAAAGTTCCTTGGAACACGGTTCATTCACTCCTTATCATCAAGCCGCAAAAATCGGTTTCCACTGCAACTCCTCCAATCAACCGATGAGGTTCATGATTGTTCATGGTGATGTCGATCAACGCGTGAATCCAAAAAACAGCGTCGAAAGTGCAAACGAGCTGATGGAGTTAAATCGACTACTGTCTCTTTCGAACCATAACCAGGCTCAAATACAATTGGTCGAATCCTCAATACCATCAAATGGTGCCTTCTTGGGTTATCGAAGAACTGAAATTCGATTGAACCAAAATCCGATCGGGCAACTACTGATCATTCATGGGCTTGCTCATGAATGGAGCGGCGGTAACCCGATTCAGCCTCGCAATAACCCTTGGGGCCCCAAAGTCATTGAAGCATTTCTTCATTAGGATTAGGGTGTCTGACTACTTTCCTATGCTTGCCGCATTATTCTAATGAGTTTATCAAGTTAATGTGAATTCTTAGACCCCCACATCAACACACCTACAAAAAACACCACTACTCCGACCATTCCGTAAACTACTATATCTGCTGTCATAACGTTCTCCTCGTCTGTCAGTATAAAAAGAATGCAATTTCAGGGGTATGAGCCAGGCGGTCATGAATATGATCGAGATCATATTGCGCAAAGGGTGCGTCTCATCAGACACAATTGTTTTCACTGATCAAGGGTGGCAAAATTAAATTAACATTATTTAATGTCATTTTACTAGCCGGGGGCCGTTCGATGAAAAAAAGC
>CAZZLF010000007.1:0-18231 GCA_964654965.1 uncultured Bdellovibrio sp. | reverse complement strand
GAACTTTTTCATTCGCTCATCATCATCGATTTTTCAGACTGTACACTGAAAATCAATGAAAACAGGCTTCAAGAATGCATTCAGGAAATCAAGAATCTTGCAATTTCATTGGGGGTTTCAATTACCATCGCCCAAAGCGACATCGAATCCATTCATGCAGAAAATTCCGTTATCGAAAAATCCCTTCAAAACAGGATAAACCTGCTTGAAAACAAACTGGAATTGATGAGCAATGTTAAGAAAAAAATCGGATTTTATTTTGATGAAAACACACAGCTCAAAAACAAAATTAACGAAAATTTGAAAAAAGAGATGAATCAAAAAACCGGTGCTCGTGGAATTTTTGAAAAACTCTGGAGTGACTCATGAAAAAAACCATCCTGGTTCTTGATAATGATGCTGGAAGCAGATCTTTTCTAGAAAAAATGCTTGGAAATGAATTTCTGGTTCAGGCATTTTCCTGCAATCACGAAGACCCCAGAATCCTGATTCGTCAGCATGCTCCTTCTCTCATTTTGATAGATTCTTTCATCATCGCCAAATCTTTAAAGTCTGACCCCTCAACAGCTACCATTCCGATGATCGTGGTCAGTTCAAGAAACAACTCATCGGATATCAAAGAAGGTCTTTCCCTTGGCGCAGAGGACTTTATCACAAAACCATTTGATCCCAAGGAATTACTGCTTCGAATCCGGTCTCATTTGAAAATTACACTTTCAGCTGACCAGCTTCGCTTCATTCGGGTCGGACCTTTGGAGATCGACACTTCTGATCGAACTGCAAAATTCAACGGAGTTGAAATCACTCTGACCATTACCGAATATGACATTCTCCGCCTTCTTGCTTCTAAAAGGGGCACGGTAGTTTCAAGAGATGAGATCATGAAAATCATCTGGAGGGACTCTGCTCCAGAAACGACCGATCGGACCATTGACGTTCACATTCGTTCATTAAGAAAAAAAGTTCCTGAATTTTCAGAGCACATTAAAAGCGTCTATGGCGTGGGATATCAGTATATTCCCTGAGAATCACTTCTTCAGTTCAAGTTGCACGTCAGTCATTACCTCTTCCTTGCCGTCCTTGATGGTAATATTCAGAGTCTTTTCAACCCCTAATAACTCATTTTGAATGATTACGCGGTAGTTTCCAGACTGGAGCTTTTCCTGACTGATGGGAGTTTTAAAAATAATCGGTTTGGATTTTTCTGAGGTTGCATGATCCAAATTCACAATGGTTACATCAGCCATGGAAGGTCTGGTACTCAACGAGAACAGCCCATAAACCATCGGCTCAAGTTTGATGTCCAAAGAGGATTCACGTTGAGCGTTCAGCTCTCCTTCCTGGATGGTGAACTCTTTGCGATAAGTCACAAATCCCTGTCGCTCCACCACCAAAGACAATGGCTCGCCCACTGGAGCTTCGGCAAAACCTTTTTCCAGATCATAAGGCTGGGAATTAATCAGCACTCTGGTTCTGGCAAAATCTCCATCCGGGAAAATACGGATTTTCAATTGTGCGGAATTACGGTTAGTGTTACCAGCCTGATTTTGCCCCTGAGTTTGGGCAATCTTTCTTTCTAACTGCTGAACATCGCCTAAAATTTTATCATTAAAATACTGATTTCCAAAATACGCCGCTGCTCCAAGACCCGCTACTCCGATGAATTTACCAAGTGACGACCCCGATTTCTTAGGGATTTCAACCGGTCTAGGTTTGGGAATTGCACGTGTGGTTGTACGAGTATTCTGAACTGGACTCACTCCAGCTGGCTTGACTACCGCAACCTTCATTTGCTTTGGAGGGTTAACCGCCATCTCTAGCTTTTCTGCATTGGTAATCTCAGCTTTATTAAATCGATCCCCGATGAAATCCGTCATTCTGGTGCTTTCACCGTTTTTATTTTTTAAATTGCTTAACGTCGGATCATCAATAGATTTGATCTTCCCTAACTTGATCAGCTCTTCTGCGCGAGCATTCACCGTCTGGAGATTTTTACGATCTTCAACGATCACTTCATGAAACATTTTTTTTACGTATTGGGAAAGGTCGCCTGGTCCGAAGTCAGAAAAGTGAATGGCCAAAATCCTTCTCAGCGCACGAGCAAGCTCTTCACCGCTTTGAAACCGTTTTCTAGGGTCTCTCGCGAGGGCCTGCATGACCACTTCATCCAGCTCTGGGGCGATGTTTGAATTAAACTGGGATGGAGGCTTTACAAAAGATGAACAACTTTCAATCATTTTCAAAACCTGGAACTCGTTATCCCCTTCGGCAACAAAGAGTCTTCTTCCCGTCAAGGTTTCCCAAAGAACAATACCTAATGCAAAAAGGTCAGAACGACCGTCCAGGACTTCACCTAATACCTGTTCCGGCGAAAGATAGCTTAATTTTCCCTTGATGACTCCAGCCCGTGTTGCTTCTCCCGTGGTCGTAGCTTTGGCAATTCCAAAGTCGATCACTTTGATGTTTCCATCGTATGAAACCAGAATATTTTGAGGACTCACATCCCGATGTACAAGATGTAAAGCCTCTCCGGTGATGCGATCCTTGAAGGCATGAGCATAGTGCAACCCCTGAGCAGCCTGCTCAATGATGTAACATGCGGCGGGAATGGGTACCGGCAGTTGTTTTTGTGCTGATTTTGAAAGAATTTGCCTGAGATTACGACCGTCGATAAATTCCATCGCAATGTAAGGCTGGTGATTTTCTTCGCCGGCTTCGAAAATTTGGACGACGTTGGGATGTGAAAACCTCATCGTAACTTGAACTTCAGATTTGAACATGCTTACGAACTCATGATTATTGCTATACTCTCCCATGATTCGCTTTATGACGACAAATCTTCCGTTATTTTCGAGAGTTGCCAGACGAGCACGGAATATCTCGGCCATTCCTCCCTCACCGACGCGATCGAGTAGAAAATATTTTCCAAATTTTTTCAAAATCGCTTCACTCATAATTGAACTCTAAGAGCCTACGCCCGTCATGAACCTATCGGCAAAATAGAGGAAAAACTTGAACCCGACCACGCCATGCGGCCAAAGATTAAAAACGCAATAATATCAATTGCTTTTGTTTAAAAACTATCTCACCTCAGAAGCTTTTGGCTTCCAACGTATTGCAATTCCTTTGAGGAGAATTTCACCTTCTGCTCCGTCATCCGAGCATTCGGGAGTGGGATGTTCCTGAAATTTACCATCGAGCAAAAAAACAACGGATCTGACTTTGATCACAGCATCCGCTTTTGCCTTCAATGCTTCCTTCAAGAGATCCTGAGCGGCCTTGTTGTAATAGTTCCTGCAAAGAACAGGACTTTCATTATCCTGTTCGAAGGTTGGATAATAAGCCTTGGAACGAACCCAACCCATAATCTCAAATGGTCGCCCTTGATACTCACCAATCGGTTCCTCGACATAGACGAGCTTTGAAGGAAAACGAAAAACCTCGTGATGCTCTTTAGGTAAAGAGGTCGCACAACCGACCAACATTAATCCTGAAATTGCCAATCCAAGACTACGGTTCAAAATAAGTATATTCCTCGTCTTTATAGTTTCGAAGAACCCACTTTTTACCTTCATGGGCTTTGACATAACTGTTCGGAAGAAGAGGGATCTTACCTCCTCCACCCGGTGCATCGACCACAAAGTGCGGAACCGCCATTCCACTGGTCCAGCCTCGTAGCGCTTTGATGATTTCAAGACCTTTTTCAACCGGAGTTCTAAAGTGAGAAATCCCCTGGGAAAGATCGGCTTGAAAAATATAATAAGGACGAACTCTCATCATGAGCAATTTATGATTGAGCTCCATTACGGTTTTCGGGTCATCATTGATTCCCTTGAGTAACACCATCTGGTTATTGATCACGCAACCTGCATCAGCAAGACGAGCGCAGGCATCGAATGCCTCTTGTGTACACTCTTTTGGATGGTTGAAGTGAGTATGAATGAATACCGGTTGGTATTTTTTGAACATGTTACAAAGTTCAGGCGTGATTCGCTGAGGAAGCGTCACCAGGTTTCGAGTCGCCACTCGAAAAATTTCAATGTGATCCATTCCGCGTAGTCTGGAGAGAATATACTCTAATTTGTCATCCGAAAGGGAAAGTGCATCCCCACCCGAAATCACCACATCACGAATCGATTTGGTTCGTTCGATATAAGCCAAACCTTCATCGAGAATTCTCGCATTAGTCGCAGAATCAGGGTCAGCAACTTTACGTTTTCTGGTGCAATGACGGCAATACATCGCACAGTTGTGATTCGTATAAAATAAAACGCGATCTGGATAGCGATGGGTTACGCCCGGAACCGGCATGTCTCTTTCTTCAGCAAGTGGATCTTCAAGATCTTCAGGGGCAATATGTAACTCCCCCATCTTGGGTACCGATTGAAGACGGATCGGACAATCTGGATCGTTTGGATCGATCAAAGAAGCATAATAGGGAGTAATCGCCATGTTAAACATTTCATGTGAACCAGCGAATGCTTGTCTTTCGTCATCAGTGACTTGAATCAACTTCTCGAGGGCTTCCATCGTTTTGATCCGCTTTTGCTGCTGCCAGATCCAGTTGTTCCAATCTTTCTCAGTGGCGTCTTTCCAAAGGTCAGGACGAGGAGCGGGTTTAAAACGACGTTCGCGGATTGTGTTCACTGATTTGATTTCTGCCATGCAATAAATTTTGCCAGAAATCCCAGCGCGATTCAAGAAAAGTTAAATAATGTGGACTGCCAAAGAATGCGTCAACCAAGCGGCAAAATACGCAAGAAGAAAGAAAAAAACCGTCATGAATAACATCAGTTTTGTGCTCTGCAATTCCCGACGAACAGTGGACAAAGTTGAAATACACTGCGGAGCAAAGATGAACCAGACCAACAGGCTGAGTCCAGTTGCCAACGGCCATTCTTTTTGAATGACATCCGTCAATTGATCTGACGCAGAAGCCCCGCTTCCATTCGCGTCTTCCACGGCATAAACGGTACTCAATGCGGTCACCATTACTTCGCGTGCGGCAAAAGTCGGAATCATCGCCATGCTGATTTTCCAATCAAATCCCAAAGGCTTCATGATGGGTTCAATCCTGTGACCCAATTCGTACGCAATGCTTTTTTCTTTATTGGGAAAACTCACCATCACCCAGATCACCACGGATATCGAAAGAATAATGGTACCAACACGGGTTAAAAACAACTGAGCACGATAAGCCAATCCTTTTCCGATACTTTTCAAAGAAGGCAACTTGTACGACGGTAGTTCGATGAACAGAGGATTTCGAGTTCCTTTAAATGCAAATCTTTTCAGTATTGCTCCCACCAGCAGCGCAAACCCCGTTCCGACAATGTAAAGTCCGAGCATGACCAATCCTTGCAGTTTCATTCCAAGAAAAACCACTCGATTCGGAATAAAAGCTGAAATGAGCAAAGTGTAAACCGGAATTCTTGCTGAGCACGTCGTGAGCGGAATCATCATCGTGGTGATGATTCGATCCCGTTTGTTTTCAATCGACTTGGTTGCCATGATTCCAGGAACCGCACACGCATAGCTGGATAGAATCGGTAAAAACGCTCGGCCATGTAACCCAACCTTGCCCATCCAGTGATCCAATAGAAACACTGCTCGTGCCATAAAACCGAAATCTTCAAGAAAAAGAATCAATGCGAACAAGATCAAAATTTGCGGCAAAAAAACCAATGTTCCACCAATTCCTGCAAGAACTCCATCGACCAAAAAACTTTTCAGCATCTCAGGCAAAGAGCTCGCCAGGACCAAATCTCCAAAAAAAGTGAAAAATCCGTCGATCCATTCCATGGGAATCTGTGCAAAATTGAACATCAATTGAAAAGCGGTTCCCAATACCATGATCAAAACCAGAATTCCCCAAACAGGATGAAGAACTATTTGATCAATTTTTTCTGTCCGCTTATCGACGCCGCCCTTTTTCAACAAAACCTGCTTCAACAAAGCATCCGATTTCTTGTAAAACTCAAGAATGGTTTGCTGATTTTTTTTCCATAAAAAATCTTCAGCCGGAAAAAACCGAAATAATTCTCTAGGCTGATCGATCCACTCCCGCTCCAAAGCAATCATTAGATCCACTAATCCTTTTTTCTTGGTTGCCACAGTTGAAACCACGGGAACACCAAGAAGCTCAGAAAGCTTTTTAAAGTCATACCGAAAACCTCGCTTTTCAGCCAAGTCAATCATATTGAATGCCACCACAGCGGGAACCGTGGTCATATTCAAGACTTCGATGATGAATCTCATTGCCCTTTCGGGTTGAGTCGCATCCACCACAATAATCATCTCGTCAAAAACATCGCTTTCGACTGCTTTTCTCAAAACTTTTTCTTCTTCGGTAAATGGGTGAAGACTATAGGCTCCCGGCAAATCCACCAAAGATACATGATGATTTGGAATGATGAGATCTGCTTCAGAACTTTCAACCGTTACTCCTGAATAGTTTGCAACTCGCTGACGAGAATTCGTGAGCAAATTGAAGAGTGCGGTTTTTCCTGCATTCGGAGTTCCAACGAGTGCGATTTTTTTTGATCCATCTTTATTCACTGAAGATTCTTTCACAGACGACTCACTTGAACGAGATTTGCTTCAGCCCGACGAAGGGCATAGGTTGCTTCCTTAATTCTCACACTAATCGGATCACCAGAAAAAGGAGCCTCATGCAGCAGCTCCACTTGAGCCCCCACCAAAAAACCAACTTCAAAAAGTCGATGTAGAAAATCAGCGGAATCCTCAGTTGGATCTAAAAAACCGATTATTTCCGCTCTTTCGCCGGGTCTCAAATTTCCTAGAAAAACCGGAACGGGAGCAATGCTATTGAGAACCGTTCTCATCAGCAAATCTTACAGACACTTGCCATTTTCGTCAAGAAAAGGCTTAATATTCCCATGGCAAAACTCGTGATCGTTCGGCATGGCGAAAGCCAATGGAATCTCGAAAACCGTTTTACAGGATGGGTAGACGTGGATCTTTCTTCCAAAGGACTGGAAGAAGCAAAACAAGCTGGCGAGATCCTTAAAAAAGAAGGCTTAGAGTTTCATTGCACTTATACTTCCCTGCTGAAAAGGGCGATCAAAACTCACTTTATCATGCTCGACGTGATGGACCGTCTCTGGTACCCCGTCATTCGAGATTATCGGTTGAATGAACGGCACTACGGAGCACTTCAAGGATTAAACAAGGAAGAAACTGCAAAAAAATACGGGGCTGAGCAAGTAAAGATCTGGAGAAGATCGTTCGACACGCTTCCCCCCCTACTGGACTAGTCATCTGAGATGAATCCTGCAAAAGCTCCTCGTGACTCTGGATTAGAAGCGAGAGCAAAGCCCTTGGGTGAGTGCCTCAAAATCACCATTGATCGAGTGATGCCTCTTTGGAATGGTGAGATGATCAACCGACTTAAAAATGGTGAAAACGTTTTGATCGTAGCTCACGGAAATAGTCTTCGAGGATTGGTCAAAACCTTAAAAAACATTTCAAACGATGACATTCTTGAGCTGAACATTCCTACGGCCAAACCCTGGATTTTTGAATTTGACTCCCAAATGAAACTTCTGGGTGACCGTTATCTATAAGAATTTTAATTTTTGATCGGTGATGAAAGGGCAACGATTGCCCTATATCCAACCCTGGATTTGACTAGAGCTTGATACTCGTATTCTTTGGGCAATGGATCCTTGATGATTTCAGCCAATCCCACTCTCATCAATTTGGAAGCCGCTTCTTTTTTCATCCAAAGATCAAGAAATACATTGAGCCCCTCTAATACTGGAGTATTTTTCAAAACTTCAAAATCACTTTGATGAAAATAGCGTCCTGCAATTTTTAAATAATTTTTTTTCAATAATCGATCTGCTTTTTCCACATCGACACCGATCGAAAAGGCTCTTGAAAAAACCACCACTCCCCATCCATCAGTATTAGAATAACTCAATCCAGGTAAATTACCCTGACCTTCCCAGTAAGGACCGTGATCACTCACGATGAGTTTTCCTAGCGGATCATTCAACGTCAGCTTTAAGTAATTCTCCACCGCTAAACGAAAACGCCTGCGATCCCCATCATAGGGAATCCAGGCGCCTTCATAAAGATTAGTTTTAAACGAATCGAATTTGATTATTGCACCTTTTTCTTGGAAATCTGTTTCGCAGGTGAAACATCCGATGCACTCGAAGTCAATTGCTCAATGGCAAGATCGACTGGAATGGACTTCTCTCCGCCGCCGCCGCCATCAGCCTTGGATGGGTCAATTCCTACTTTTTGAAGATCAGCAGGAGAATCTTTTTCACCCGCGTGAGGTCCTAATGAGCGAACATAGTGAACCAATCCCCAACGGTCATCAGACGGAGCACTACCAAAAGATGGCATTCCGCCCAAACCTTTAGTCAAAGTGTTGAAAATCTGACTTGGTTTACGTCCATTTTTCCATCCATCACCAACAGTGAAGTTACGCGGCTTGGGATTCAATCCAGCAGCTGCGACACCGTTTCCTTTACCTTCTGGACCATGACAAGTCACACATTGGGTTTGAAACTGCTCTTTACCATGAGCAATCAACTCAGGAGTGGAAACCCATGGTTTTTCAAATTTGGATTTTACAATCGCACCTGAAGTAAAGGAATCGGGAACAATTTTATTATTTTTAACATAAACATCTCCACGGGTGATCAAGTCACCAAAAGTGAGAATCATGAAGATTGCTAAAAAAATCACAGAGGTAGAAAAGATCACTGTGTTTTCTTTATGGTCGTATTTTAAACCCATGAAGAACATACAGACGATCGAAGCCTTGACGGTTGCCACTAACATAGCGACGGTGAAATTCAGAAAACCCAAATCAATTTGAGCTACTGCCACCGTGATAAATGTAAGCACCATCAATGCACCCCATACCTTCAACGCCATTGAAGTTGAGAGAATGTGGTGTTCGTGATGACTGTCTTTTCCGTGTTGGTTTTTGTCTTGATGATGATTTGCTGACATAGTTTTTTCCTTTGTATCCCCGAACAATTAGCTCACTAGGTAAAGCAGTGGAAAGAGATAGATCCAAACCAGATCGACGAAGTGCCAATAAAGTCCCGTCATTTCAACTGGTGTAAAATATTGAGGTCCAAATTCATTTCTTCGGGCGCGTTTGATCAACCAAAGCATGATCCCCATACCGATGATCACGTGAAGACCGTGAATACCGGTCATGACGAAATAAACGGAGAAGAACAACGGAGCCTTTGCCGTTTTCAGTTCCTCAAAATGCCAAAGAGCACCTGGAAGAATTCCTTCATGAATTTTGTGAGAATACTCAAAGTACTTCACCACCAAGAATCCGCAAGCAAGGAGGAAAGTCAACCAGAGATTCAGAATCAGCTTGTCCTTCTCCCCTTTTTGAGAAGCGCTCACGGCCAAAGCCATGGTCAAAGAACTTCCGATCAGAATGGCAGTATTGAGTGCTCCCATTTTCCAATTTAAAAGATGGTGGGCATCATGCATCATTTCAGGGTAAAACACCCTCAAAATGGCATAAAGCAGGAACATACCACTGAAGAAAAGCACTTCGGTGACGAGAAAAATCCACATCCCCTGCTTACAGGCTTCGAATTCGGCCAAACCGCTTTCAAAGTGGTGAGCATGATGTCTTTCAGCTGCGGTCACAACTCCTTGTGATGAACTCATAATTTCTCCTATTTTCTTTCTCTTATGCGTTTGATCCCAGGAATACTTTTTCGCCCTTATATTCATAAGGACCTTCGGTTACTACCGGATCAGTTAGGAAGTTTTCAGTTGGAGGCGGAGACGGAGAATGCCATTCCAGTGTCAATGCCCCCCATGGGTTGTCACCCGCTGGCTTACCGTTTTTGAGTGAACGAGCCATGTTGTAGGCGACGATTAAGAATCCAACGCCTAACATCCAGGAACCGAAAGTTGAAATCTTGTTCAAGTTTTCAAACTGTGGAAGATAATCTGCATAACGACGTGGCATTCCCAAAGTACCCACGATGAATTGAGGGAAGAAGGTCACGTTGAAACCGATCATGATCAACCAAGCTGCCAATTTAGCAGGACCTTCGTGATACATTTTTCCGCAGAATTTTGGGAACCAGTAGTGCAAACCACCGAGGAATGCGATCAAGGTTCCTCCCACCATCACATAGTGAAAGTGAGCGATGACGAAATAAGTGTCAGTCAAGTGAACATCCACCGAAACAACCGCGAGGAATACTCCGGTCAATCCACCAATAGTGAACACGAACAGGAATCCGAAGACGTAAAGCATCGGAACATCCATGCGAAGTGAACCCTTGTACATCGTACCCAACCAACTGAACACTTTCACACCGGTTGGAATCGCAACGAACATGGTGATCAAAGAGAATACGAAGTTCGCAAACTCAGATTGACCGCTCACGAACATGTGGTGTCCCCAGACGATGAAGGATACTAATGCGATTCCGAAAGTTGCAGCAGCAATTGCCTTATAACCAAAAATCGGCTTACGAGAAAATACTGGTACTAACTCTGAAATCACACCCATTCCTGGAAGAACCATGATGTAAACTGCAGGGTGTGAGTAGAACCAGAAGAAGTGCTGGAACAATACCGGATCACCACCCAACTTAGGATCGAACACACCGATTCCTAAAGTTCTCTCGAGAACCAACAAAAGAAGAGTAATCGCCAATACCGGAGTCGCCAAAACCTGAATAATGGAAGTGGCATAAAGTGCCCAAACAAACAATGGCAGACGTCCCCAAGTCAAACCTGGAGCACGCAGTTTATGCACAGTCACAATAAAGTTCAGACCGGTTAGAATGGAAGAAAATCCCATAATGAAGGCTCACAGCAAAACAAAAGTCGCGCTGGAACTAGAACGGATGGAATAAGGAGCATAGAATGTCCAACCAGTATCCACACCTTTTAGGAAAAGCGTGCTGGCAGCCAAAAGTGCACCAGTCATATATACATAGTAAGAAACCAAATTCCACCGAGGAAAGGCAACGTCTTTCGCACCCAACATCATCGGAAGAATAAAGTTCCCCATCGCTGCAGGAATCAACGGAATAATGACCATGAAAACCATGATTGCACCATGATAGGTGAAGAACCGGTTGTAGGTGTCCGGGGTCATATATTGCATGCCTGGATTAAAAAGCTCCAAACGAATTCCCAAAGCAAAAATTCCACCAATCAAAAAGAAAACGAGAATGGTGAAAAGATACATCATTCCAATTCGTTTATGATCGAGGGTTCCCAACCAGGACATGATCCCGCTGGATTGATTAATATAATTTTTATCTCCATGTGCAGTAGCTGTATTTGACATGTGATTGTCTCCTATTATTTCAAACTCTTGATGTATTCGGTAATTGCCATGATTTCTTCCTCATTCAGCAAGCCTTTGTAAGGAGGCATGGATGGAGGGTAACCTTCCACAACTTTTGCGGTTGGATTTTCAATGGATTCACGAATGTAATTTTCGTCAATTTTAACTGTAGAACCGTCAGCCAATTTCACGTCTGTGCCGAAAATTCCTTTGTAACTAGGACCAACTAGCTTTGAGCCATCTGAGGAGTGACAAGCAACGCAGCCTTTTGCAGTAGTGAGGGCTTTACCCTTTTCAGCCAAAGAAATTTGCCCGCCGGCAGCTTGGGCCTGAGGCAAACCTTCACCCAACAAATTTGCACGGAAACCAGGGAAACTTGGATCAGCTGGAAGAGAATTCACATCAATCTTTTTACCGGACAACCAGTCTTTCCACTGATCATCCTTCAACACGATGACTCTTCCTAACATTCCAGAATGAGATGTTCCGCAATATTCAGTACAGAAAATCTGATGAATGCCAGGAACTTTTGCTTCAAACCAAACATAGGTATACATGCCCGGAACGACATCTGATTTCACACGGAAATTAGGAATAAAAAAACTATGCAGCACATCTTCAGAAGGCATGACCAGCTTAACCGGTTTGTTCACAGGAACATAAAGATCACCAATGGAACTTGAACCATTTTTGTACATGAACTGCCACAACCATTGTTTTCCAATGACGTGAATTTCATAAGAATCACTTGGAGCCTTAATCATGTCTTTATAGACAACCCAACCCCAACCAAACATCACAAAAAGTAGAACGCTTGGAATCACGGTCCAGATGATTTCCAACCCGGTGTGCCCCTCAATGTACTTCGCTTTTTTGTGAACTTCTTTGCGATACTTGACCACAAAAATAATCATGGCAGCAAAAATTCCTACAAAAAAGAAAACGCTGACCCAGACGAGGAACCAGTAAATCCCATCCCAGGAATCAGCAACGTCTGTCGCGGCGACGGGAAGAGTCGCTGCATGAACGTTGATATTCAAGATAACGGTTAACAATAGGGCGAGTCCCAGTTGAAACGCCTTAGACAATTTTCTTGTCATGATGTGAGGTCCTTTCTTTCTGCAAAAAGTCTTTTACGTGATTGTCTCATCCAAAAATACGATAAATATCCCGCTAATGCCGCCACCGTACCCAAGGCCGCCAGTTGCATCACCCGAATTGCTTGGAGAGCATATCCTCTGGATCCAGGCTCATAGTGGTAACAAAACATCAACAATCGATCAAAAACATTTCCAACTTTTCCACGTGAGGCTTCCAGCAACGATAACTTCAAATCGCGTGGCTGATAGGTAATGCCGTAAAGATTGCGGGAAATGACTCCTTCAGGAGTCAGGACATAAGTTACAGCTGCATGAGCATACTGCTGCTGAACCTTGTCATATTCATATTCAAATCCAAGTTGATTCGCTAAACTTTTCACCGTTGGTTCATCTGAAGTAAAGAAGTGCCAGCCTAACTGAGCCTTTTCAAAAGAGCGTTTGTTGTCCGATTCATCTTTTCCAACATAATCTCGAAGATAAGCCATTCGCTTTTCTTCCGCAGTTTCGGAGTCTTCTTTAGGATTAATGCTGATGGTGAGTACGTTAAACTGGTCACCAATAGACCAATCTAATTTTTTTAGTCCATGAGTAACCCCGTTGAGAACCATGGTACACAACATCGGGCACTCGTAATAAACCAGGTTCAAAATGGTGGGCTTACCATTTTGAAAATATTCTTTGAGGGCATGCTTTTGGTGATCTTTTGAATCGGTAAACTGAAGCTCTAGATCAATCTTGCTCCCGAGATGCTCTTTCAGTCCCACATTTTGTAATTCGACTGGTGCCTTTTGGGGATTAGCTTTCAATTCGATACCCGCGTCCGCAAATGAACCTGCGGCCATCATAGAAATGGCTACCAGCAATGAAAGAAAAAAAGCACGTTTTAGAGCGAGTTGCTCAAATTGCCGCTTCACAAATGATCCTCTTCGTATGAAGGTAGACTAGCAGTTTTAAGGCAGATCGTTAATTAAAAAATGACGTAACCATGACAAAACTTAGAGAACTTCTGAAACTCACCAAATCTGAAATTGTATTGCTAGAAGCAATAACATTGGCAGCTGGTTACTTCATTGGACAAAACATAGAAACTCCGGTGAACTGGCAACGTTTTGCGTTTACATTGATCGGTGTATCTTGTCTTGCACTTGGCTCTGGCGCTCTCAATCAAATTCAAGAGCGACATGAAGATGCGCAAATGGAAAGAACGAAAACCCGTCCATTACCTAGTGGGAGAATATCCCTAAGAACGGCTTGGCTCACTACTTTCACCCTCTTTTTAATTGGAAGCTTTTTACTTTCTTATGTTTCTTTTAGCGTACTGACTCTCGGGGTCTTTGCAGTCATCAGCTATAATGTTCTCTATACCATGTGGTGGAAACGCAAAATGGCTTATGCCGCTGTCCCCGGCGCCATTCCCGGTTCGCTTCCCATTTTAATTGGATACATTGCCTCAACGCAGCAAATTTTTGATCTGCGAGGACTTTACCTTTTCTCTATTTTATTTTTCTGGCAGATGCCCCACTTCTGGGTACTTGCTT
Organism: uncultured Bdellovibrio sp.; assembly: GCA_964654965.1. Taxonomy (GTDB): domain Bacteria; phylum Bdellovibrionota; class UBA1018; order UBA1018; family CAIMNF01; genus CAIMNF01. The sequence continues at coordinate 4,264 of CAZZLF010000007.1, read as the reverse complement.
TGAAATATTCAAACGATTACGACCAAGGGGGATTCCCCACACTTCCGGTAGCAAGAGGAAACCAAATCACCCGTTTTCAAATCACTCTTTGGTGCCTTGCCTATGCCGCACTGGGTCTTCTGTCAGGGTTCTTTTTTCCCACCGGCGTTATTGGCTTAGCCGGATCATTACTGATCAGCGGCTGGCTGATTTGGGAACTGATGCGGTTCCTCAAACAACCAGAACAAAAAACCTGGCTTCGTTTTTTCTTAAGCATCAACTTTAGCCTACTCCTGTACCTTGGAGCCATCTCGATCGATCTTTGGTCAATTTATTTGCACCCCCGGGGCTAAGCTCTCTTCATTTTTATGACCCAGGTCATATTGATGAGCAAAATTCAAACTTACTCTAGGAATGAGGAACAAAACTTGTATGCTAAATAGATCAACACTAGGAGAATTCCGTCATGAAGACACTGATCCCGCTGATTCTGATTACTATTCCATCTTTTGCGGCAGACACGACACCCGTAAGCGCTGTTCCTGCGAAAATGCAAAAACTCTATCTGACTTTGAGCGATCTTCTTACTCACAGCTCCAGCGAGGAACGTTACTCCGACAAAAACAACAGAAGCAAAATTGAAGAAGACTTGAAATCCCTATCCACTCTCTCTCATTCCATGAATGATCGAGAATTCAAGGGAGAAAAATCAGACCCGACTCTTGGCATTCTTTCTGGGTATCTTCGAGAAGAAACCGCAACAGCTTACGAAGCATTCAAAACTGGAAAAACAGAATACTCCCGAAATATCGTTCGAGCACTTCCGGGAACCTGCATTGCATGCCACAGCAGAACCAATCAAGGTGCTCAATTCGAAAAACTCGCATTAGAACCCAGTGCTGGAAATTTAAGCATTGTCGAAAAAGCTGAGTTCTATGCAGCAACCCGACAGTTTGATCGTGCTGAAAAAGGTTTTTTATCCATCATTGAAAATGAAAAAACAGCCACTGAAGATCCTTACACCTGGGAGCACGCCATTCGACAAAGTTTGACGATTGCGATTCGAGTAAAAAAAGATCCGGAACTGGCTAAAAAAATTATCGATTCTGCGTTGATTCAGAAAAAAGCTGCATTCTATGTGAGACAGGATTTGAGCCAGTGGAAAAAATCGGTCGATCAGTGGCTCAAAGAACCAAAGCGAACCATTCAATCGGAAAAAGGCCTTTATGCTGAAGGAGCAAGACTGATCAGCGATGCCCACAAGCTTCAGAAATTTCCAATGGATCACTCTGCAGACATCTCCTACCTTCGAGCATCATCAATCTATTATGACTTGATTCAGATTGCTCCCAATGGAAAATACACAAGTGAAGCTTTACTCATGGAAGGAATCTGCAACGAGGTTTTATCCCCAAAAGGTTTTGAAGACCTTCATCGACTCTATTATGAGTCATGCATTCGCAAATCCCCGCACTCCGGAATTGCAATGGATTGCTACCGTCGCTACGAACGAAGCACTGTTCAAGGATACACTGGAAGCGCAGGAGTTTCTTTACCTGACGATATCAAACAGAAACTTTTAGATCTGTTTACCCTTTCAGTTACCAAGGGCAAAGTCGATCAATACTTCTAATCCAAAATTCTTTACTGAAGATTGATCATGGTTTCGATTTTTTTGTCTTGGAAACATTTTGCAAACCAAGCTGCAGCTTCATCAGACATTTTATCCAATGTACCTTCTTCTTCAAAAAGATGACTGGCACCAGGGATGATGTTCATTTTGCCATGAGGCAAGTAAGCCAAAGCTTTTCGATTCCAGTTGATTACAGGCTCATCCAATTCGCCTACCAACAAAAGAGTCGGACACCTGACTTTCATCAAAAGGCTATTGGGAACCAGGTCGGCGCGCCCGCCCCTCGATACCACTGCCGCAACTGATTCACCCAATTGTGCTGCAGCCATTAATGCAGCCGCTCCACCTGTGCTTGCACCGAAAAATCCAATAAATTTATTTTCTGAAAAACTTTGAAATTGAAGCCAATTCGTTACACCGACCAAACGATTACTCAAAAGACTGATATCAAATACATTCTTACGATTTTGAGCTTCTGCTTCAGTCAGAAGGTCAAACAAAACAGAACCGATTCGCCTTCTTGCAAGTGTCTGAGCAACTTTTTCATTTCTAGGACTATTTCGAGTACTTCCACTACCATGTGCAAAAAGAACAATCCCAACTGGGTTCTCTGGTAAAATAACCATTCCATCCAGAACGACATCCAATTTAGTCGAACTAATCTTCACTTCAATTTTTTGGGGTTGATTCGAACGAACTGCTCCTAGCTGACTCATGCATTCTCCTTCTCAGTCATCTCGCTGACAATGAGGAGAGAGGCGGTAGTGCGGACCGGTCCTAAGCTAAAGAACCGACGTTCCTACCGCCACTTTTTATCATTCCGTACATTGGTCTTTCTCCAATACGGCTGAATAGGCTGGCATTTCAATTGCTTTACCTTTCCGACAGTTGGTTTGAAAAACAATGATCACTCAGAGATATCAAATCTGAATGAAGCCACTGAAGCTGTCATGAACATATTCACAATCATTTCATATTTTTATTTTGAAACAATCATAAGATGCCCACAGCAACTCACCTGAGAGGTCCTCACTTTCGCTTGGCGACCTCATCCGACACACTCCTTACCGTCTTTCAACGTTCTTAGGATAACTGATCAAAGCTCATCCTAAAATAAAGAGTGCTTCCGAGCTTTTGCCCAAATCCTACCTGAACATGTCACCCTCTCCAGTATGCAAACCTTGTGAATCCTTCATCTTCGGTACTTGATTCACAACAATGGTCTTCACCCGGTTACATCCGGGTTCGACAATTCGCTCCACATGACATCGCTACCGTCATTGGATTCATTACCTTCATCGAGGTGCGCTTTCGCTGCGACCTGAACATTTGCTGCCCCCAATAGCGATACTGGGAACTTTTCCTATTCGGCATATGAACGAAAGGTCACCCTCTCCATCATCGAACAGGCGCTACGGTAGTAACCGAAAAATTCTACCGGTGGGACTTCAACCCACAAGGATCCGGAGCTAGCTTCGCTGCGCTTTCTCCATCGCTCACTTTCGTTCGCGACAAAAATATAGTTTGCATTTCTCATGCCTAAATTTTTTTGAAGTCTACTTCTGCTAATTGGAAGAATAAGCTTATAAAACAAAAAAGGAGGCGTTAATGAACACCTCCTTGTGAAAAATTTCCACATTCTCGCATTTACTAAGGACGAATTTCCGCTCTCGATTCTATTGCTTTCAAAATCATTGAATGAATTTCCTGATCAGAACCCTGAAGATACTCACGATTAATTTCATGTCGGACCAGTTTTTTTACATTTGTAGCCAATGCACCTCTCAGGACACCCAAAAAGTGCGGATCACACACCAGCACCAGTTCTCCAAACTTATCTTCATTAGCTGCACCTTCAAGATAGTCGGCTATAGTTTTTGCAAAATCCAATAATACTTTTTCATGGTGATGAAAAGATCGATCAAGTGAATGACGAATTTTACCCTTTCCAGCACTGGACCAACCCGTACCAGGAGAATCTGAGTCTAACTCTGATTCCATCAATCTTCCTGATTCATTTTTCAACCTTTCTAAAAACTTGAACTTTACCCCAGGAGCAGAACGATAAATATTAGCCTCTAAACGATTGGCAACAAGGTAGTAGCGAACCTTATTTGGAAATTCGATTGTCATTTTTCTTCTCATTAAGCTGTTCTCCGATTTTGAAGAGTAAAGTGGCGGACATGATTTAGAAAACCATAGTCCGCCACCCTCACTACCTTCTTCGTCACCGATTCATAACGGCGACAATTAAAAATGTGCACGCCACATGCCATAAACGAGGAATCCATAAAACTTTAACGAAGTAAAAAATGGTATCAGATTTGCTTCATTCATAAAAAGTCATAAACCAAAAAAAGGAGAACAATCTATGGCATTATTTCCAAGAATCATAAAATCAGAACCATCATTAATCGGAAGAGGCTGGAGTCCATTTCGCGAAATGAGAAACTTACAAAGAGATCTCGATCGTTTTTTTGATGAAGCGATGAACCAGATGGAAACAACCATGCCGCCTCTCTCGACAGCACCCGGAGTAACAGCATTCGAACCATCTTGTGATCTTGAAGAAAGTGAAAGTCATTATCTTCTCAGTTTTGATATTCCTGGAATGAAAAAGGAAAATATCAAAGTAGAGCTGGATAATAACAA
>CAZZLF010000006.1:0-21472 GCA_964654965.1 uncultured Bdellovibrio sp. | reverse complement strand
CCTTGGATGAGGACTGAATCCACTGGCCATCGATATAGTGTTTGATCATAGGGCTTCAAGGTAACTTGGCTGTACCTGATTTTCAAGCTGATCGAAGAAATGAGCCCAATTTATCAGTTGTTTCCAAACCCCGCACGGAGGTCTAATTTCGCAAGACAAGCTACTCGACAGATCCATTTATCGGATGGCCAAATCAGTAAGGAATGACCTCGCCGTAAATTTTCACCGAATGATCCGGTAATTTTTCAAGCACTTGCCCCTTTTCAATCGCCATCTTAATGAGCATTTCCTTGTAAGTATAAAAAGAATCTTCAAACTTTTGAATAGTCTTATCTTTTTCGAGCATGTCGATGATCGACCATGCTTCTGATAGTCTTCCCTGATTGGCTAAAATTTTTGAAAAATTAATGAAGTTTTCCATCATGATTGGAAAGCAGATTTTCGCAACGTTCCTTGCCTGGGACATGTATTTGAATGCGTTAGGAACATCTAATTTTTGAGCATACGCGACTGAAATAGCGGCCAGAATCTTATATCGGTCTGGATAACGGTCGAGCGTTTGTGAATAAACCGAAATTTCATATTTCCACAACATCACAATCATGGAGGAGTGGATGGAAAAATAAAATAGAAATGGAACAAGCGCGGTCAATAAGGGCATTTTGAAAAATTCTTTTTTACCCAATTTTTCAGACCATCGGATCAACAGCCAGGACAACCCAATCAACAGTACCGCGTTTGTCTGATAAAGACGATATTCCGCGAAAGGATTGATCATTTGAAAAAAACTGTTCGTCGGAAGCTAGCAGATGAAATAAATAAAAAGCAGAAAAGCAATCCGCGGGAATTTTTTATATCTGAAAAAAACAAACCACGCCCCACCTAGCCAGATCGCACCTCCCAGTATCGCCTCTACTACGCTGATCACCGACAAATCGGGAGTTCCATGAATGATGCTTTGCCATTCTGGTCTGAACAAGAGAAGCAAGTAGAAAGTTTGATAATAGAGTTGAGCGGCGATGTAGGGGAAAAACTTGAAAATCTCAAATCCGGTCACTCCATTGTACATGGAAAACGGATCTTTCAACACAGCGTGAATCGGAAGGTAAAGCAAAGGAATCAAAAAGAGCAGAGCCCATTTTTTCCATTCTATTTTTTCACCGGTTTTTCTAAAAATGATGATCTCATAGGCGAAAAGAACCAGTGGAATCAGGGCGCAGGTTTCTTTGGCAAAAAGAGACAAGATCAAGATCACGCATAATCCCGTCATTCGTGACAAACGATGATTTGAATACCAAAGAAGCGCCATGAAGTAGAATAGCGACTGAATCAAACTGATCGCTCCCATGACATAAGTGACCGATTGGGATTGCAAAGGATGAATCAGGAACAAAGACGTGGCAACGATCGGAAGATACGGCTGATCAGCAAAAAACTTTTTCAACCACCGAAAAAGAAGAGCTCCATTGATCAAATGCAAAACCAAGTTCAGGAGTTTAAAGCTCCAGATTTTACCATCGGAAAGCGTCCAGCAAAAACCAAACAATAGATTCTGCCAAACCCGAATCTGGCGGTTGCCATTGAAAATCACATCATGCAGGTTGAATATGTTTTTGATTTCTGGATTTTCAACGATCTGATTGTAGTCATCATAAATGAAAGTACCATTGAAGCCAAAAACGTAGATCAACACGGTCAATAAGACCACAAAAGGCAGGAAATAACGCATGATCCGGTTCTGAGTCATGTTTTGAATTGTACATCGATGATCACGATTTTCCAGAGACAAGTTTCAACTTTGGTTATCGATGCGGATATTTGAATAAATTCGAAACCAAAGTCGGGCCAACTTCCGCTACGATCATGGCCACGATCATCAATGTGCCACCGACCACTTGCTGCATCGTCATCGTCTCGGAAGAGATCAGGATTGCGAATACTGCCGCGAACACCGGTTCGCTCGTGAAAATCAAAGCGGTTTTCACCGCCGATGTATGCTTTTGAAATACATTTTGAACTAAAAATGCGGTTCCTGTTGCAAGAATTCCGCAAAATAAGATTGAGGCAATGACTTTAATCTCTTTAAATTGCTCCAACGAAAATTGTCTTCTTTCCAGCAGTAACGCTGACAGAATAGACAAAACCCCACAGACTAAAATCTGATTTTTAGCCAAACGAATCGGGTTGAATTGCCTTGAGTAATGACCGACGAGCACAATGTGCAAACCAAAAGCAACAGCACAGGCAATCACCAGCAAATCTCCGGGGTTCAATGTCATGGCCTCCTGAAGTGACAACAAGGCAATTCCGATCAGGGAAAGGGCAATACCAATCCAGGAATAAATTCCCACCCGATGCCCATTCAACTTCAATATTATCGGAACCATCACTACAGACAAACCGGTGAGAAACCCTGCATTGGAAGAAGTGGTAAACTGCAAACCATAAGTCTGGAGTGAATAACCGGCAAACAGAACCACTCCTAAAATCATTCCCGCCCGATCTTCCGCTCGACCACTGGACTTGCCTCGAACATCCAGTTTTTTAAATTTTTTTCCCACGAGGTGAATGAAGAGCCAGCCAATGAGAAACCGAATCGCAATAAAAGTGAACGGAGCGATCACTTGGATGGAACCTTTGATGACAGGAAACGTCAGTCCCCAAAAAAGAGTAATCAGCGTCAAAGCGAATAAGGCATGTTTCTCTTGAATTTTTTCCATGATGAGCAAGATCAGTATGCCCCACGTCACCCTTGGTCACAATGACAATCAAACAAACTTGCACCTCATGGCCGGGTGATTTACGATGTGAGCAATATGAAAACTATCAGCACTATTGCAATCTTGTTATCGATTTCCATCAACTCTTTTGCTGCGGTAAAAAACCCGGTTGCCGTGATTAAAACCAACCTCGGAACCATCACACTGACCTTGTTCAAGGACAAAGCTCCAAAAACTGTAGAAAACTTTATTGGTCTCGCTAAAGGAACCAAGGAATGGACTGATCCAAAATCCAACAAAACCATGAAGGGCAAATCCCTTTATGCAGGAACCATTTTTCATCGTGTCATTCCAGATTTCATGATTCAAGGCGGAGACCCGCTTGGAATGGGTGTGGGTGGACCAGGCTATCAATTCCAAGATGAATTCAGCCCTCTGGACAATTTCAATCATCCTGGAATTTTGGCCATGGCCAATGCCGGTCCCAATACCAACGGATCCCAATTCTTCATCACCGTTGCGCCAACTCCACACCTGAATCATCACCATACGATTTTTGGAGAAGTCACTTCAGGCATGGATGTAGTGCTCAAGATTTCAAAAGTAGCCAGAAATCAGATGGATCGTCCTAATCAAGACATAAAAATCGAGAGCATCACGATCAAGAACTGATTCTTAGGTCAGTGTTCCGTACGTGAAGTGAAGAGAGTCATTAATTTATCCAGAATTTCTGGATTGAATTTTTTCTCTTGTTGCATCCATTGAACGGCATCGTTTGGTGACATCATTCGATGCCCGGGCTCCAATGCAGTCAATTCTTCAAAACGATTCGCAATGGAAAGAATTTGTGCCTCTTTGCAGATTCGGTCACCGGTCATTTTCTTGGGGTATCCCGTGCCGTCGAAATTTTCATGATGCTGCAAGATCATCTTCATCACAATTTCAGGCATGATGATCCTTCTACTTTTGATCATGTTCACTGAAAGCTCGGGGTGCTTTTGATAAACCGCTTTTTGCGCCAGATTCATTTTTTCAGGATCCATCAGCTGCAGATCCACCGGCAACTCGGCGATGCCAATATCATGAAGAAGCCCGGCCATGGCAAGATCTTCAGGTTTTCCAATTCCTAAGCCCATCGAGAACAATGCTGCCAAAGTAGAAACATTTCCCGAATGGGTGTATGCCCCACCCTTTTCACCCATCACTTCTAAAATTCGGGCATACCATTCATTTTTAGCTCCATCGAGAATGTAGGTCTTCACAATTTCGCCGCAATCTTTGAGAATCGAATGACCGGCATCAAAACCCGATGCTTCTTCTGTGAACATTCCGCTGATCAGTTCACGCACCACCGTTGCCATTTTCTCTCTTCTTTCTGTCACGCTCATCGTAGTACTGCCTTCGATGTTCTTGATGCGTTTTGCAGAATAGCTATAGAAATTTTTCATTTGCTCAGCCGGCACAAAGACATTGTTCATCTTGTGCTTTTTCAATTTTTCTACCCGATCCTGGTCAATGGGCTCACCTGCCGAGTTGATTTTGATATATTTTCGATTCATCGGGAGCAAGACACTGACATCAAAATCGAGTGACTGTCCGGGCTCAAGATCGACGATCTTTACCGGGCGCTGAACTTTGATGGTTCCGTGACTGGCTTGAGCAAGATGATCACTCAATGCCTGATTGAGATTGGTGCTATCGATCGGCACCAAAAACGCATCGGTGAATCCACTACGAATGAACAGCTTTCTCTCAAAGCCGCTTTTTTCGGTAAAACAAATGTAGATCGGAATTTCCGGATATTTTTTTCGAAGTGTCTCTGCCAGAAGATTGGCAGAGACACCTTCCCGAGGAGGGCCAGAAAGAACAACATCTGGGATCAGAGAAGTCTCTTCCAGTAACTTTTCAACATCCATGGACATGGCAACCGTAGTGGCGCTGGAAAGAATTGGCTGAATCATTTCTTCAACCTTGCTCGCCACCCCTACCATGAGTATGGTTGGCAACCTTCCGACCTGTTCTTGGTTTTCCATAAAACCATTATCAGCCAGAAAAAACCTGAATCCAAGGTCAAAGAAAGCCATTGAAAATATCTACTACTTTTGTTGAACTAAACGCTCCAAGTACCCATAATTTTTACACTTTTTTTAAATATTAGTTGACCTTAACGTTTGTTTTTGAGATCATGAATATAGGAGGCATTCATGAGAATCCACTCTATGAAAGAGCTGACTGTTGATGAAAATAATGACATGAAGAATTCGACCTACTTGGAGGACCAACGGTAATCCAAGCGTGAGTGATCCATCTGATATCGGTGAGGCTCGCGGACTGTAGATTCAAACCCGGCCAGGTTTGTTTGCTAGAGCAGAGATGAGGTTGAAACATTAACCAGGGGCAACCAGGGTAGTTTAAAGCTCCCGATCCCCTCAGAAAGGTCGTAAATGACTGACGGACCCGGGCGTAAGCCCGGGTCTTTTTTTGTTTCTGAGATCAAACTTCTCGCATCCCATCACTTCGCTTGTTTTAAAAATCCCATGCAGCAATACCAAAGTTGCTCATAGACTGCTTCGAATTCTTCTTCTCCGCCATGATAAGGGTCTGGCACATTTTTCGGTTTTTCTTTACGAGGATCATACTCGCTGATGAGTCGAACTTTCGCCCTTTGGTGAGGCGACTTTGCCAACTTCAATACATCTCGCAAATTATTTTCATCCATCACCAGAATTTCATCAAAGTACTCCAGATCGTCTTCATCAATTTGTCTGGCTTCATGAGTGAGTTGAAATCCATGATTGATTGCCGTTTGAAGAGAGCGCGGATCCGGCTGTTCCCCTACATGGTTGGAACTGGTGCCGGCGGAATCGATCTCCAAAACATCCGCAAGATCTTTAGACTCAGCCGCAAAATTCAACAATCCGGCGGCAAGTGGAGACCTGCAGATATTTCCAAGACATACCATCAATACCTTGTATTTAGCCGCCATCGATTCCCCTTTCTCTTAAAATGGTAGCATACCCCCTCTTGCCCGCCAGGGGTTTTTTCGATATGGTCCTGACCATCAACCACCGGGCTTGAACCCCGGAGAGGAGCCTAAAAATGACTTACTTCATTTCTGCATTCTATCATTTCCGTCGCCCTGACACCCGTCTTCAAAACCTCGAATCCATCAAATCCATCCTTGAAAACAAGGCAGCAGAATTCAACATCAAAGGCTTGCTCGTACTGGGCGAAGAGGGCATCAACACCACCTGTTCTTCCAGCTCCAAAGAAAATCTTGAGAATTTCAAGAAATGGATCATGGATTATTTTGAGGCACCTCAAATCACTTTCAAAGATTCAAAATCGGATAAACCACCATTTCGTCGTTATAAAGTAAAAATTCGTGAAGAAATCGTTACCACGGGAATTCCAGAAATGATTCCACCGGAAGGAAAAAACCATCACCTCACTCCATCCGAATGGAATCAGGTCATGAAAGAAGAGAAAGACTGGGTGATGATCGATACCCGGAATTGGTATGAATATAATATCGGCACCTTCAAGGGCGCCATCAATCCCAACATCGAAAAATTTACAGACTTTCCGGCATTTATTGAAAACCAGGGAATTTCTAAAGAAAAGAAAATGCTCGTATTCTGCACCGGTGGAATCCGTTGTGAAAAGGGCATCCTCGAGCTTCAAAAACAAGGTTATGAAAATGTCTACCAACTGGAGGGTGGAATTCTGAATTATCTTGCTGAATACCCGAATGATCAATTCGACGGAGAATGCTTTGTTTTCGATCATCGCGTATCGGTCGATCAGAATCTTGCGCCTTCTGAAAAATACACGCTTTGCCCGCATTGTGGTCAACCCGCAGACCAAACCATCCAATGCAAGCGTTGCGATCATCACGAAAAAATCTGCGTCACCTGTTTGGAGCTCCCGGTACAAAAAGAAACTTGTTCTAAAAACTGTGCCAACCAATGGAAGCTTAATCCTGGAAGAAAAGGCGCACGCCAACTTCTTCCCTTTGAGCTGGAATCCATGGTCGCTACATTGGGAGACTCGGCACCTGTTAAAGAAATTCGAGTAACTCGAAAAAAAGTAACTCGGATCAATGCTAACGGCGAAGCCGAAACGATTGTGGATTATTGAATCGGATTACTTTGGGGATTCATCGGATTCGGTACTGACACCGGCATGATCTGAATGTAGATCGACACTTCTCGACTGAGTGTCGGTTCGTTCACTTTCTCCATTTTGATCGTATAATTTCCACTTTGGCTGACCGGTATTTCAGTAATCACCCGAAGACGCGCTCTTCGGTGCATCGGATCCATCTGCAGAGGCATGATCAATTCTTTTCCAATCGGTTTCTGGTCTGGAGAATAAACCGTCATTTTGAAATTAGTTTGAATCGGACCCGTTTCACGACCTCTTCCTATGACCAGAATAGAATGAAATGTCAGATTCAATACCATTCCCGGGGGAGCCTGAATCTGCATATCGTCGAGTACACCGAATACACTCAGAGAATTCGTATTCATATCGATGGAGGAACTATTGGCTAAAATGAAATGTTCGATGATCATGATGCATTCATTAAAGCACAAGCCACCCTTCACCACCACCTTGAACTTCTTTCAAAGTTGAGCGAAGATCATTCAATGTTCGACCCAAGCAAACTCAGTCCCCAGGCAATCCGCGAAATCAGTGATCTCATGAGAACGCTCTCTCCGGATCAGATGATGAAGTTACAGACCCTCATGCACAACCAGATGGCTGGACTCAATGTCACCCAGGAAATCATGGAATTCGAAAAATCCATGCCTTCTGACTTCCGCGCAAAAATGGCAAGAATCATGTATATGGCGAATGGAATTGAAGTGCCAGCTTCGACACCCACCCCTTCCGTGGAAGAGCCTAAAAATGAAAATGAAGCTCGCTTGGTCATCTTACAGTCTGTTGCTTCAGGAATGCTCTCTCCTCAAGAAGCCTTGAAAGTCCTTTTTCCATGATTTCCTTCATGGAAATCCTGGAAGTGATTACGATTGGTTTTCCCTTTTGCGCTTTCAAAATCATTTGTGGACTGTTTTTTCTTCGAGAAGAACTGACCTGGATCGCCGGACCGATTCTTCTTATCGGCATCATTGACTTGGTCATCAACTCTCTGAATCTTTTTCATCTCATCCTCAAACGCAAACGACTGATGAGTGCCTGCCTTTTTTCTAGCAATACAAAAAGAAATTCAAAAGAGGAAGACTTTCGAAATTCAATTGACGTCCTCTTTTCTTTCATTCTTGTTGCTTATATGGTCGGCCTAGGAAAACTCGGCGGACTACCTGGAATTCAACTTCCAGTGTGGAATCTTTCCGTTGTATTGAACGTGCTGGGTGCTGGAATCAACCGGCTTTCTCACTCCTACCGAAACTTGTTAAAGAGATAAGCGATCAACGACAACACCAAACTGATCAGAATTCCTGAAGTAAAGGGAAAGTAGATTTTGGTATTCTCGGTCTCGTAACGGAAGTCTCCGGGTAGTTTTCCTAATGGGATTTTACCATCAGTTAAATGCCAGATGACTCCCGCTATGATCAAAATGCAACCCATGACGATCAATGTCTTGCTCACCGTATTCATAGACATGGATGGTATCAGAGTGCTTTTCAATTGACGAGAATGGGAACAAATTATTGGATTTGGGGACGACGTTCTTTTTCCTTGGAACGTTGACGTTGATAAGTATCGCCAATGGAGCTAAACTCATCCCCCAAAAATTTCATCACATTATCACGAGAAATAATACCGATGAGATTCTTTTTTGCCCCAACCACTGGAATCCGCTTTACCCCGTGAAGCTTCATCAAACGGATCACTTCGTGGATTCCCGCATCTTGACTGACTGTGACCAGTTTTTCAGTCATGATGTCCTCGACACTCAGTCCTTCATAAGGAATATTTAAAGCAATCGTTGCCAAAACAATATCCCGATCGGTCAAAATACCGATGGGCGCATTCGATCTTGGATCCATCACCACCACATCTCCGATATGATGTTTGCGCATCAATTTGGCGGCCTCTTGAACCGTTGAGTCCTTCTTTACTGTTACCACTTTTTTGTTGATCAATTTACTGGTTTCCATACTGGCTCCTTTTCTACTTTTTAAAAAAAGTAGCAGACAATGTGCCATGATCAGCCACGATTCAAGATCGACCGAACCTCGTCATCGCTGACTTGTCGAAAATCCTCATAAAACTGACCTACGCTATAAAAAAAGGGGGAAGCCTCCAGCACCACTAGGTCGTCACAAAGTTTTTTGAGTTGATTCATCGTTTCTACCGGAATGACTCCAGCAGCAAGGATCAGTTTTTTTGGGTTTTGTTTTCGAATCATTTCGATTGCGGCACGAATAGTGGCACCGGTGGCAATTCCGTCATCGACAACGATTACAGTTAGATCATGAAGATCAATTGGAGTTTTTCCAAAAGAATAAAATTTCCTTCTTTTCCGAATCACATCCAGTTCATCCTGAATGGAAGCTTGTAAATTCTCACGCTGAAAGCCTTTCTCTACCGCCCAGGGATTCAAGTAAAGTTCCCCACTTTCCCCGATAGCACCTACTGCCAGCTCTTTCTGATGAGGAGCACCGATTTTTCTCACCAAAACTACATCTAGCTTTGCATTCAACTGATCTGCAATGATTTTTGCCATGGGTACGGCTCCGCGCGGAATTCCCAAGACTACGGTGTTTTTTCCAGAATATTTACTTAATTCGATCGCTAATTTTTTTGCCGCTTCTTCTCTGTTTTTAAACACATTTTTTTGAAAGCAACGCTAATGCCATGTGTGGCGCTCATCTATTCGAAGCAGGAACAAACATTGCTTGATCAAAAACATGGATTACCGATTGCCCCCAAATCAAAGAGCATCTACCGCGGTTCCTATCATCATCATGATCAACGTAACCGTTTTTTTTCTTTGGCTGATTTTGTCGAATGATCAAACCCCTTCTCCGTTCATGAGTGATCATTTTCTGGTCAGCTGGGATCAACTGAGAAACGGACGATTCTGGACCACCATGACATCCACTTTCTCGCATCAACTTTTCTGGCATCTTTTTTTGAACATGTATGTTTTGGGAAGCTTTGGTGAGATCGTTGAAGATGCGTTGGGCTCTTGGAGATTCGTTTCTCTATACCTGACCGCTGGAATCATCAGCTCGTTGAGTCACAGCATGGTTTCTGCATTTTTACTTCATCGCCCCGATTGGCCAGCGTTGGGAGCATCGGGGGCCATTTCAGGAATTTTACTCTATTTTGCGTTGATGCTTCCAAAACAACGCATTTATTTTTTAGGAATCATTCCCGTTCCAGCAATTTGGGGAGCCCTGACACTGGTCGGTCTAGATATTTGGGGGTTACTGGAACAAGCTGAAGGTGCGGGATTACCCATCGGACATGGGGCACATTTGGGAGGTGCAATCACCGGTGCTGTTTATTACTTCTGGACACGACTTCATCACACCATTAGTGCCAGCCAATTTCGCTGGCACCAATGGAGATGACCCTCAACCTGCGACTTGAAGATTGTTCTCCACCGTGGTGACCCCCGGTGCGCTCCATGCCGCCCACTTTGCGTCCTGCATTTCTGAAAACGATCTTACTTTTCCGGTCAGAATGACTTTGTTCCCCTTCACTTCAATTGCAATTTGGCGCGCTTCTTTTTCGGCTTCTCTTCGAAGCGCTTCTTCAATTTTCTGCTTAATGACGTCGGGTTGGATTTGTTTTGCCTTGATCAGAACGTTGTTGGAAACACCTTTGACTCCGGTGAGTCCTTGAATACAGCTTTCAGCTGCCGCTCTTTGGTATTCCCACTCCACTTCGCCGCTTAAGTTCACCCAACCATCTTCGACAGTAGCCTTGATTTGTTGATCGGGAACCTGGACGTTCCATTTGAATTGATTCAAAACTGCTTTCGCAATTTCCTGATCATCTCTCTTGAATGAACCAGGCAATTTCACCTCGATCTTTTCAACGACGGCTCTGACTCCGGCTACGCGTTTTGCCGCTTTTTCAGCTGCTGATTTTTCAACATAGCTTGGCACCAAGCCTGAAAGCGTGATGATTCCATCCGCAACACTGACACCGATATGTTCGTGAGTGACGCTCGGATCCCATTTCAATTCCTGAATGACATCTGTTTGTATTTCTGCATCTTTTTTCATAGGAATGCTCCTTTTCAAAAAAGAGCAAGCAGAGTTCATACCAAAAGATCCAAAATCGTTTATGGTCTCTTTGGCGAATGAGAGCGGTTCCAATCACGGACAAAAAAATAGGCAGTTCTCGGCTTACCATTTGCTTCGAAAGAGAAGCGGGCTTCCGGATTTTCACCAGGGCGAACATCGGATAACCTCCAAGCAAATGCTTCACTAAATCCGCAGGATGGTGCGCTCGCTGCATAAGCTTTTGCATTATTCAATTGAAGCTGGTCATCAAAATGTTGCGCATCATATCCCTGACCAAATTCACCCAGGACCAATTTTTTAAGATTCAATTGAGAGTATGCCTTCAGTTGTTCACATCGCTCAATCACACCTTGAGTGTGGTAGGAATGAAAATCATAAAAATCGACACACTCCATGGTCCCATGAGGTTCAAATAGATCAGGAGGCAAGGATGCATAAGGATCCAACCTTAAGGAAACCGTTAAAGGAATTTTACGAAACGTGCTCACCTGATGAATTGAGTTTTTCCAAAAACAGATCCATTTTTTCAAATCATTCCATCCACCAGAAATAATCTGTCTGTCAATCAGGGCATCTCCCTCATTCACCAGATCAATCTTACTGATCACATCGGATAATCCTGCGTTTTCAATTTTTTGAAAAAGAGGAATCACCACTCGATTCAAAAAATGATCGCTTCCTGGAAGCGTGAAAAGAGACTGTATTTTTGCCTGAGACCAGGCATCAAAAAAAGTGAAATAGATTTTCATTTCACTGGCCCGAGCAATTTTTAGTGTTTCGATCATGTTCAAGACTTCTGATTGATTCGGAAGATCACCCACAGATGACTCAAAAAACCACAGTCTGACTTCATTCGAGCCTGCAACTTTGGCGAGATTGAAAATGCGGCGAACTTCTACAGCATCAAAATAACCGGTTTGATAAGAATGAGAATAATTCGTTTTGAACCAAGCTTGATTGAACTGAATCTTCAAAGCAAATGCGGAAGGACTACCAAGAAACATCATCAGACAGCCCAGAAACAAGAGAAAGAATCGCATCCCTTCCATTTTGTCGTGGACTCAGAGTATTTTCAGCTGATGGAATTTTGACGATCCGTTAAGACTAATCTTCGCCTAGCTTCCAGTGAAGATACAACGAAGGATAAAAGCCATTTCGTTTATAAGAGACGGTCGTGGTCAGATTACTCGCATCTGTTGAACTACTATAGGTTCCCATGTGGTACATCAGCGAAAAACCGGGAGAAAGACTTCGAAATGCATCCGGATGAAATGCCAGTTCAAAGTCATAACCACTTCCAGACATTTTACTCGCAACTCCTGTTGCTGAAGTATAGGTCGCAGAATGAAGTGGAAGATAGGCGATATTAAAACTCATCCAATGACTTTTTCCAAAAAACATTCCGAGTCTGGGCCCAAGTTCAAGACCGTTCATTTTAGCCGTGCCAGTCGCACTGGCTTGACTTTCATTGTAATAAGTCGTCTTCCACCCCAGAAAAAAATCCTTGCTCATTCTCGAAGAGAGCGCAAAAGAAGCGTGATAATGCGACATGGAGTCAGAACCAGAAGTGCTGATCGAATTGGTGTAATAACCTAAAGACTGATCAAAATATAAACCTGCTTGAGCAGTTGAACCGAGGATCAGAATGAAAAAGGAAAAATAAGATAAAGCCGATTCGAATTGGAATGGTCGGTATTTTGTTTTCAAGCTCACCCTCTCGCTTCAATTTTTTTAACTGACTCTAAAACCCTGATTAAATTTTAACCACAGCTTCAGAATAAGTCAAAATGAGCATTGAAACGGAAGGGATTAGTGAGCAATCCACTCGCGAATCGCTTTTAAGGATGACGGGGTAAAGAAATGACAGTAGTTCATGATGTACTCGCCATTCTGATCGCGTCTACCGCTACTGTGAATTCCTACCACGGTTGCGCCCATTCGCATCGCTGATCCTGACATTCCCGATACTGTATCCAATTGATGTTGATTAGCTTGAGGGTTCCAATTACGACTCATCACCGCATTACTTTCCCACAAGGTTCCGTAAACTTTGTCTGAAGGGTAACCCGCAACGGACAAAACATGGGAAGAGGTCAATTGATAACTTGGAAGATCAAGAGAAAGAGCTCTGACGGGAAGATCTTTAGCAACCTCGACCATTCCCACATCATAATCTTCTGTCGGGTTTAGGGTATATCCGGTCAAAATTTGTGAAGAAACGGCACTAAAAATGCCATAAGGAGGTGCTTTTTTCTCAAGATCAGTTCTGACTCCTGGATAGAATGCCACTTCATCCGGCATTTTTCTTTCGTCATTGAAAAGGCAATGAGCCGCCGTGATGACATGTCTTGGACCAACCACGGTTCCAGTGCAGGAATAAATTTCATAACCGTAACGAATTTCTAAAAGACCAACACTGCGGTGAAGGAGTTGGGAATTTTCAGAAGTAATTTGTACCCGGCTATCCTCGCCGATCACTCCCTGGTTACCAGCATTTGCTGTGAACGACTGTAAAAGAGCTGCTATTGATAAAACCGGGATCATCGTTTTCTTCATGTAAAACCTCACGGATGAAAGTTCTAAAGGATTCAACGATTTTTGTAAACAAAAATTATTTAAAAATAGGAATCAAAGTTTCCATAAACAATACAGCTAGCTAGAGCCGGGCCAGCTCTTCGACTGTTCGACATAAAAACGGGGGGCTCTCCCGCAATTCCGTTTCCAGCGTAGTGGCACACTCCCTAGTATAGTGGTGCCCTACCAAAAGAACCGTATTTTTAGGGAAATTCTTAATTTTTTGAAGCGATTCAAACATCTGGGCATCACTACCGTCTGGAAAATCCGTTCTGCCGCAATCCCGGATAAAAACCAGGTCGCCTGTGCAAAGATAAGGTCGATTCACCCCATTCTGCGGTTGTTGATCAAGAAAATAACAAAATTCACCGGCACTGTGCCCCGGGGTATGATGAGCAATGATGGAAAGGCTTCCTACTTGAAACACCTCTTCCGGTACAAGAATTTTTAAACCCGGCGCACTTTGAATGGTGGAAGAAAGTCGATGCAAATCATCCTCGCCCACTCGAATCGTCAATTCTGGGTTTAAACGCAGCAACTTCCCCACTCCCGCGACGTGATCATGATGGGTATGAGTGAGAAGAATCATTTCCAGCACAAATCCATGGCGAGACAAATCTTCCAAAACCTCATCCAGGTCCGATTGAGGATCAACGATTGCGGCCTTTCGAGCTCCTGGAGGGGCAGACCAATCCAGCAAAAGGTAATTAAAGTTTCTTCCTGATCCAAGTTCATATTGGGCGATGACTTCTCCCTCACACAATCCCATAGGCTCAAATCCAGCCAAGTGCCGAGGAAGGTCTAAAGAACCTTGCTTTTCCATCCTCATATTTTCAACTAAAATGGTTGAGAATCAAACAAAGTTTTTTTCATTTTCTAAGTATTGAACCCACCAAATATTTTTGTTAAAGTAGCGGCGGAATAAAACCATGATGAAACTACTACTTTTGCTTTCCTTTTTGTTACCTGTCGCTTCGTGGGCGGACCTTGGCCGAGAACTGCTCGATCAACATTACGGAAACCACGAACGGCAAATTTTTGATCTTTGGACTCCGAAATCAGAAACAAAAACTCCGCTCGTGATTTTCATCCACGGTGGTGGCTGGAGCTCTGGAAGCAAAGATGAGTTTAGAAACCAGCGTCTTCTCATTCAGAAATACAATAATGAAGGCATTGCTGTCGCCGCCCTCAATTACCGTTTTTTAAAACATGCACCTCTTCAAACAATCATGCGCGAAGACATCGCAGGCTTTGTTCAATTCATGCGATTTCATTCGAATGATTATAATATCGATCGAAAATTCATCATGCCTTATGGTATCAGCGCCGGAGGCAGCGCAAGCCTTTGGTTAGCCACTCACGACGATATTGCCGATCCTCAATCCAGCGATCCAATCTTGCGGGAATCTTCTCACGTATTCGCTGCAGGACACTTCAATGCACAGGTATCTTACGATTATTTCGTTTGGTATCAATTCTTAGGTAAAGACAACACTAACCGTTTCATGGGCGACCAGGTATGGTCTCGCTATCACTTTCAATCCTTCGACCAACTGACTACCGAAGAAGGAATCCGCATTCGAAAAGATCTCGACATGTATGGAAATATGACCAGCGACGATGCTCCCCTCATTTTTTACAATACGCTAGCGGATGATCTCACCAAAGATGCCAATCACTTCATTCATTCACCAAATCACACCCGACTATTGTCGATGAAAGCAAAAAGTTTGGGATTAGACCACGAAACCTACATCCGGGCCGATGGAGATCTTTTAGTGGAACCTCACACCATGGCAATGAATTTTTTCAAAAAAAGATTGGAAACTAATAAAGAAGATAAGGCAATCTTCGCTCGATGAATTTTTGAATATCTGAATCTATTTTTTCAGAATATTCCTTCCAGGAAACAGAATTGCGAACAGCCTGGGAATACTTCTCACTTCCATAATAGTTGGAAGCATACTTGGAAAACAACAGTCGGCCCTCTGAAGAGAACTTGCTGCTTAAAAAACTAGAAAGCAAGTATGTGAATTCATCAGAGCGTTGATCTTCATACCCCTTGCCCAAAGCAATGACGACTCCGTTCACTTTTTGACCGAGATAAATTTCACGGGTTACTGTAAAAGTATACGGTACGAACGTCACCCCCTTAAAACCGAGCTGATTCAGCGAAGAAGCCATTTCAGAAGCTTCTTTTCTCGAGATCCAAGGTGCTGCAACCACTCGAAACGCCAATTCATTTGTTTTTCCTCTGCCCACCGAGAGGTTAAAGTGCTCTAAAGATCCCCAGAGGGTGTAAAGATAAACTTGCTCCAGCGTTAGCAGAGCCGGTGAAGAAGGAACCCATGGACGGTCGGCAACACCGACTAATGATTCACGATTCCACCCCTGAACGGGAATAACGCTCAAACGAGCATTGATTCCAGTTTCTTTGACCAACATCAGGGACAACTCCCCCAATGTCATTCCGTGACGGGTAGGTACATTATAGTAAGAAATGAATTTTCCCAATAAGTCAGAAGAAAGCGTTTCCCCCTCCACTTTGAGTCCACCCACGGGATTAGGGCGATCGAGAAGAATCACTTCTTTGTTTAGATCACTCGCGACCTTGATGAATTCCGCTACGGTCGAAAAATAAGTATAATAACGAACGCCGACATCCTGAAGATCCATTACGATCGCATCTACATCGGCAAGGTCTTCCGGCTTTGGTGCGCGTGATTTTTCCTGATAAAGGGATAAAATCGGTAACCCGGTTTTTTCATCTAGACCATCTTGAATCCAACCGTCATTGAGCGAACGCAAACCATGCTCTGGTACAAAAATCTTTTTTAAGTCGTATTTCGGGTACAAAAGATCAATGAGGTGGTTTCCCTGACGATCAACCGAAGCAGCGTGTGCCAGTACCGCCAGTCGTTTATTTTGAAGTTTATCAACTAACAAAGACTCTTCCAAACGATCGACGCCGTATTCATAAGAAAACGCAGATAATGCAAGAAATACGATGGCGTTCAAAAAAAACATGCCCCACCATAGCAAAAACCCACCCTACTGAAAAGAGTCCGATAGGGGTGAAGTCATCTTTTTTACTTTAAATTTATATAAAAATTGATAATGTGCTCCCTGGATGGCGAATCTAGAAACGCTCTATCGCAAAATAGAAGACTTTCAGGCCCAACAAAGACCTGAAATCAAAGCACATTATCAGTGCAAGAATGGGTGTTCCCGCTGCTGCTATACCGACTTGAGCGTCTTTGAAGTTGAAAAGAAATTAATCGAGAAATGGATTCAAAACCTAGCACCTGAAACTCGCATCGCACTCGAGAACAAATGGAAAAATCCGGCAAAATCAGGTGCATGCGCATTTCTGAGAGAAGAATCCTGCACCATTTATGAAGCTAGACCCCTCATTTGCCGAACCCAGGGGCTGGCCATGTTTTTTAAGGAAAATGAACAATCGTATGTGGACATTTGTCCTCTGAATGAGTCTGTTCTGAATGAGATCTCACGCAATGAGGTTTTAGATCTCGATCGCCTGAACCAGGTCTTAGCTCAACTCGAGTTGCAAGACTCGGCAGGAATCAAACGGGATCGGGTTCGACTGGCAAAGATGATCGTTGATTTTTAAATATAAAAAATGTATAAAAAGCGCATGAAAACCCTTATCGCATTTATCTTGGTTGCCCCTAACCTTTCATTTGCAGAAACACCCCTACCCTTATCTTTACCCGCTCACAACTCTGATAGCTGCTATGTTCGGGTTTACTCCAAGGAACATCTTTCCAAACATCCCCAACAGAAGATCAAAGGTGCAGCAGTAACCCTCATTAACAATGAGGGCAGCATCACGGTAAAAACTGAAGTTCGATTACTCAACGGAAAATCGATGTTCAACTACGGGTATCTTCTAAATTCTGATCGTCCCGCTTCTCGATTGATGGGAATCATCGACGATGATGGTGGCTCTTTTTACCTGTCACAAAACCAGTCCAATGCTGATGAAATCCAACTCAAGGTCAGAAACTACCTTTACCTTGAAGAAGACAATTACACGACGAACGACAACATTCCGGAAGGAACACCTTTTGACTCCATGGCGATTCAAAGCAAAAGCGAAGATGCCATTTGGAATTTGGAACAAGTGCGCGTGAACGGATCCATCATGAAAACCTGTTCACAGGTTCTTGAAGACCGAATCTAATCGTAATTCATGACTGAATGAAGGGCATAAGCCTCACTCTTCATTGAGTTCAAAAATTTCAAATTAATCAGAAATGAAAGTGCCTTCACGCTATATCCATTTCTTTCACAGATCTTGATGGCCGCGTGAACGGTTCCTCCCGTGGCCAGCACATCATCCACAATCAAAACCCTGCCCGGTCGATCATTGATTCCCATCTCCAGTGTGTCGATTCCATATTCCAGCGAGTAGTTTTCACTAACTACGGGTGGTGGTAATTTTCCTTTTTTCCGAATGGGAATAAAACCTTTTCCCTTCATCGAAGCCATTGCAGCCCCCAAAATAAACCCACGGGATTCTATTCCCACCACGTAATCAATCTCATTCCAATTGATCGTGGCCGCCATGGCATCAATGACTTCTTGAAACCGTTCTTTCAGCAAAGGGGTAATATCTTTAAATTGAATTCCTGGTTTTGGAAAATCAGGAACAGTTCTGATATGAGTCTCAAACGAATGCATCGTTGATTCCTTTCATTCGACGATCGTGAAATTGGCTTTTACCTCAGCGCGAGGATACAGATCATAATGCCACCATTCATGCGGCAACTGGATGAAACCTGCATCTTCCATTACCCTTCTTAGCAACTTTCGATTCTCGAGTTGTTTTTGAGAGAGCTTTCCCTCTTTCATAAACTGATCTTCGAGCTGTGGCTGCGCCAATCGATCAAAAGTATCGTATGGGGTTCCCATGTCGAGTTCTTTTCCCTGTTCATCAACAATGGAAAGATCAACCGCTAGACCATAATTGTGGATCGAACCCTTTAGCGGATCTGCCACATATTGCTCATTGGGAGTGCCTTTTACTTTGTCCCACAAAATAAACTGCACCGATCTTGGCCGTAATGCATCGAAGATCATCAACCGATACCCTTTTCGAAGGGATTGAAGTTTTTTCACCGCAAGATTGATTTTGTCAAAAGCTTGGTGATGAAGATAAGCCTTTTTAAATTCTCCATACATGTTTTTTCCGACAAAATTATTTTCACTTGCGTAACGAAGATCAATCAGGAATTGGGATGAAGGCTTGATTTCAACAAAATCTGAAGATGATTCCACCTTAGCCAATGACTCCTTCACTGTTGGCGTGTGGGTGCAGGAATAGTTCAAAAACAAAATGAAAAAAATGAGCAATCGAGGCAACGACATGATTTAAGGGTATCGAGCAGTGAGAACCGGGTCAAGAACGAGGAAGAAAATCTAGTTTTCGAGCAGGAACACCAGCCCAAGTTTCACCGGCAGGAATCACGGTTTTGGGAAGAACCACGGAATTTGGCAACACTTTTGCACCCTCTCCGATTTCAACTCCACCCATGACGACAGCCCTGAGGCCGATGGTGACATTTTTACGAATGATGACCGGTGCAATGACAAGATATCCATGAGCGGCGTAATGCGCGATAATGGTCGCTGAACCACCGATCGTCACCAAGTCTTCCATTTCAATCATTCCCGGGTCGCTGATATTGCTTGAATTGATCTCGACTCCATTTCCGATTTTCATTCCCATCATACGGTAAAAAAACAGGTTAAATGGCGTAGGGGTAATCCATTCCAGAAAGGTATAGCGAACCGAATAAGTCAGAATGTTATGAACATACCAAAAGAAAACATTCAGTGAATAATAAGGACCTCGAAATGGCTTTAAAAAAGGCTTCACCAGTAGATTTGGAATAGGAATCACCAAAATCAATGTAAATCCAAAAGTAAAGAAACCGATCCCCAGAGCAGCGCCCTCTACCATCAACCTCAAAATCAAAGAAAAGGAATCCGCCCACTGAAAAATGTTTTGAACGACCCAAATTGCCGGTGCTGCAGCCAAACCCATCAATGCCGCCACGAGCACATAAAATGGTAGCAAGGTCAACCCGAGAACAAATCGTTTGTGCCTGCGAAGCGTTCTTTCGTACCAACCAAAAAAACCCCGATGATTCGAATCTTGAGTATTGGTGTTTTCTCTGACCATGATCAATACTATAATCAACCCATGAACTGGAAGCTAGAGCAAAGCTATTTGACCCTACCCGAACACTTTTACCAAAAGGTGCTTCCAACTCAGGTGACTCATCCAAAATTAGTCATCTTTAATGATGCTCTTGCAAAACAATTAAGTCTTTTTAATCCTGAATCCTTAAATTCGTCGCTTTTAACTTCGATATTTTCAGGCAATCAACTTCCGCCCAACTCAATCCCTTTTGCGCAAGCTTATGCTGGACATCAATATGCCCATTTCACCATGCTCGGCGATGGTCGCGCAATCATGTTGGGTGAACACATCACACCCAAAGGTGAGCGCTTTGACATTCAACTCAAAGGGGCTGGTCCAACTCGGTACTCTCGTCGCGGGGACGGAAGAGCAGCACTGGGGCCGATGTTGCGTGAATTCATCATCAGCGAAGCCATGCATGCAATGGGAATTCCCACCACTCGCAGTTTAGCCGTCGTCACCACGGGTGAAACTGTTGAACGCGAAACCAAGTTACCAGGAGCAATTCTCACCCGTGTGGCTCAAAGTCACTTAAGGGTTGGAACTTTTCAATTTGCTTCGGCCGTGGGCCACGATGAACAATCTCGTAATCCCAAAAGCATTCCGTACAGCGGGCTAAAATTGCTCGTAGAATATGCGATTCAGCGACACTACCCTGAAATCGTTGGTCAGGATCAATTCGTTCTGAAGTTTTTAAAAGCGGTGATGAATCGGCAGGCAAAACTCATTTCTCAATGGATGCTCACTGGATTTATTCACGGAGTGATGAACACTGACAATATGAGCATTTGCGGTGAAACGATTGATTATGGTCCCTGTGCCTTCATGGATCAATACCATCCCAACACGGTATTCAGTTTCATTGATCGGCACGGTCGTTATGCTTATGGCAACCAACCCATGATCGCACAGTGGAATCTTGCCCGGTTTGCCGAAGCTCTTTTGCCTTTACTTCACGAAGATCGTGAAACATCGGTGAGCATAGCTGAACAAGCGATCGATTCATTTTCGTCACAGTATCAACAGCATTGGATCAGCGGAATGAGAAAGAAGCTTGGGTTAAGAAATGAAGAAGAAGCTGATGCATCGCTTGCGAATGAATTACTGAAGGTGATGGAAGCTCATGCGCTTGATTACACGAATACTTTTCGTGAGCTGAGTCGTGATCTTGAAAATGAACATGAAACCGATCTTGCGATACCAGAACTTCAAGAATGGAAAAAATTGTGGAAAGCCAGACTTACCAGACAGTCGTGTTCCATTTCAGATGTCATCACAGTAATGAACCAGACGAATCCTGCCGTGATTCCCCGAAATCATCGAGTTGAAGAAGCTTTGAGTGCGGCAACGAATCAGGGTGATTTCAGCAAGACCAAGAAGCTGATTGAAATTCTACAATCCCCGTTTCAAGAATCCGAAGAAACCGCGTTCTACCAACAACCGCCCTTACCGGGTGAAGTGGTAAAAAATACGTTTTGTGGGACGTGAAGAATTAAACCAATCAAATCCGTGACAAATTACTATTTGATGATATTTGATGGCGAATCGTAACATTCTTTTACGGCTTCAGAAAAACAACCATAATGGAGACTATAAATCTTTGTTTTCAAAGATAGACTAAAGGGTGCTTTTTCTTTGTCATCAATGATTATCGGTTTGCGAGCCAAAGTAACAGTCACCCTTTGAAAATCGTTTAAGTCATCAACCGGAGGATTTTT